>CAYYBI010000189.1:0-3008 GCA_964469835.1 uncultured Rhodospirillaceae bacterium | reverse complement strand
AGAGGAAGTCGAAAGTCGTCTGAAGGTAGATTTCGAGATTAAAGTTGCCGAAGTGCGCGCAGCGGTCGAGCGCGAGTCGGCGGTAAGGCTCGCCGGATTGGAAGAGCAGACCAAGAAAACCATCGCTGCGGCGCGGGAGGCCGCGATTGCCGAGGCGCGTGTGCAATGGGTCGGTGAAAACGATCAGGCGGGTGCTGCGACCGAAGGCGAGATGGCGGAACGGATCGTCGCGGCTCGGTCGGAATGGGAAGCCGAGTTGAAAGTGGCACTCACCGACCGCGATCTGCACTGGGAAGGTGAATTGAATCGGCGGCTTGCGGAAAGCGGCGGTTCGGGTGCCGCCGCGCCGGATCTTTCCTCGGCCCGGCGTAAATGGGAGGCCGAACAGCAAAAACTCTTGGCTGCCAGGGATGAGCAGTGGCAGGAGCAATTGAACCGCCAACTCGCGGACGCCCGGAAGGCATGGGAAGACGAAAACGCTCGACAATTGGCCAAACTCAAGAAGCAGCAATCTGGGGCGCCGGGACCGGTTAATGTCGAGGTTCGTACGGTGGAATCGGCTGAGGTTGAGGTGCCGTCCGGGGACGGACGCATGGAGCCGACGTTGAATCTTACGGACGTCGCTATGGGTTCGGACTCCGAAGAGCCGGAAAAGGAAAGGTCGGGAGTCCAGAACGCGGTTGCGGCGGCTGGCGCCTTCAGCCTGAACCTGGCGAAAAAATTAAAGAAAAGCTCCGGCCCCGTAACGGCTATCGATCATATTCACAAGGAAGCCAAGCACAGGTCCGGCCCCAGGCGCAGCAAGAAGACAATTGGCGGCCGCATCGGCGCGATGTTCCGTGGGATCGGGCGCCTGTTCGCGCTGCGCCGTCTCTTTATTCTGGGTGCGGTTGGTGGTGCGCTCTACGGCGCCTTTTTATACTTGCCCGCCATCAAACCGTTCGCGGTGGAGTTTTGGAAATCGTTCTCTGGTGACGTCGCGGCGAAGGTCGAACCGAAAAGCCGCAAAGGTCAACCAGTCAGGAAGGTGGCGAAGGCGCTTTCCAGCAGCGGCGTGCCGGCAAAGCGGGTTACAAAAAAGCCGGCGCCAAGAAAGCCGGTGGCTAAACCGCCGATTGAAGTGAAAACGCCTGCGCCCGTAAAGAAACCGGTCGAGGCAAAGTTACCGGCCCCGCCCAAAGGTCCGGTTGTGGCCAAAATACCGACGGCAAAGAAACCCGCGCCGCGATCGGCATACATTAAACCAGCCGCAGCAAAGTTGCGGCGGGCGCCTGCTCTGGATGCGGAAGTAATTGCCTTGGCGCGCCGCGCGGACAAGGTCTTGCGGCTTGACGTTCGGGGTTCCTGGGTAAAAATTCGTATCCCCGGCGATGGCATCAATGAGGGATGGGTGCCGAGCGATACGCTCAGCGATACGGCGCCACAATAGGATACGCCTATCCAATTGATTTAGGGTGATACCTGCAAGCGCCGCTGGCTGATCGCTAGCCGCGCTTGCGGTCTTTTCGGCGCGCGATTAGCGTGGGGATCTGAAAATTTCATCAAGGAACCCCGAAAATGCATTGGACCGAGCGTCGTGAGCGATTTCGCACCCTTCTGACTGGCAACAGCTGTGTACATCCCGGTTCGGTCTATGACCCGATTTCGGCGCGCATCGCCGAGGATTTGGGTTTCGAAGTCGGCATGTTCGCGGGCTCCGTGGGGTCGCTCGCGGTATTGGGTGCGCCGGATCTCATTACGCTCACCTTGACGGAATTTGCTGCGCAGGCATATCGGATATGCAGGGCCGGAAATCTCGCATTGCTTGTCGATGCCGATCATGGCTATGGCAATGCCCTCAATGTGAAGCGGACGGTGGAAGAACTGGAAACCGCCGGCGTTGCCGCGCTTACGATCGAGGATACCGAGCTGCCGCAACCCTATGGCGATCTCGGCAACACGCGGCTGATTTCGATCGACGAAGGGGTCGGCAAGATGCGCGCCGCGCTCGAAGGGCGTCAGGATCCCAATCTCGTCATTGCCGGGCGGACCAGCGCCCTTGCAGTCAATGGCGTGGAAGATGCTATTGCGCGCGTCAAGGCGTATGAGGCGACCGGTGTCGACGCGCTGTTCATCGTCGGTGTTCGCGAAAAGGCGCAGCTCGAAGCGTTGGCGGCGGAAGTCAGCATCCCGCTATTCCTCGGTGGCGTGCCGGCCGATCTGCTGGACCGGGATTATCTCGCCGGGCAGGGGGTTCGTATATGCCTGCAGGGTCACCACCCGATCATGGCGGGAATTCGCGCCGTTCACGACACGCTGAAAGCGTTGCGCGAAGGTACGCCGCCTTCCGAGATCAAGACCGTTGCGCCGACTGACCTTATGAAACAGGTCACGCGCGACGCCGACTACAAGCGGTGGATGGAGTCGTTCCTCGGCGGCGGTTGATCCCGGGATATCTCTTCGATGAGCGGCGTCAAAGCTGAATCGACTTCACCTCAAGAAATTCTTCGAGTCCGAATTCGCCGAATTCTCGGCCGATCCCCGACTGCTTGTAGCCGCCGAACGGCGCCGATGGGTTGAAGGCGCCGCCGTTGATATCGACCATACCGGTCCGCAGCCGCCGGGCGACGCGTAGCGCCCGATCCTGATCCGCGGACCACACGCCGCCCGACAGACCATAGAGCGAATTGTTGGCGATTTGGACGGCATCGTCCTCGTCTTTGTAGGTGAGGATCGACAGGACCGGCCCGAAGATTTCTTCCTGTGCAATTGTCGACTCCGGCGCGACGCGGCCGAAGACGGTTGGCTGAACGAAGTATCCGCGATCATTACCGGCCGGCGCGTCGGGTCCGCCATACAGCAGTTCCGCACCCTCTTCGACGCCTTGCTTGATATAGCGTTGCACGCGTTCCTTTTGTGCCGCCGAGACCAGCGGACCGAGCCGGGTATCGCCCTCGGTCGGGTCGCCGACCGTCCAGCCGGCCGCGACGTGTTTGGCCAGTTCGGCCACTTCGTCATAACGGTTTTCC
>CAYYBI010000188.1:0-4193 GCA_964469835.1 uncultured Rhodospirillaceae bacterium | reverse complement strand
GATCGGCGGGGCCCGGCTTACCGTCGACGACCACGCCATCGTGCCTATCCTGGAGGATCGCGCGCCGCACCTACACAGCGATCCCCTGACCCGGGAACGCGTCAAGGCGATGTCGGCGTTCGGCGGAGCCATTGCTGCGATGATTGCCTTCGCCATTTGGGGCATCCCGCTTCTGGCCGGTCCGATCGCCCATTTCGTCCCGGTCTCCTGGGAGGAACGGGTTGGCGACGACACAATAAAAATCGTCAACAAACTGCTGGCCGACGGCAAGAAAATGTGCACCGAACCGAAAGGTCAGGAAATTCTCAGAAAATTATCCGCCAAATTGGTGGGATCGACCGACACGCCCTATGACATTCAGGTGTCCGTGGCCAACGGCAAGATCGTGAACGCCTTCGCCGTACCGGGCGGGAGAGTGGTGCTTTTTCGGGGATTGATCGAGAAAGCGAAATCGCCCGATGAAGTCGCCGGCGTCCTGGCCCATGAACTCGCGCATGTCATCCACCGGCACCCGACGCGAGGCCTCGTCGCCTCGGTCGGCTGGTCGATGCTGCTGTCGGTTTTTTCCGGCGGCGCGGCTATTTCGAACGAGGCCTTGGCGCGGCTCGCAGGCCATATGGCGACCAGTGCCTATAGCCGGGACCTCGAGGCCGAGGCGGATTCAACCGGTGTGGATATGCTGCTGCAAGCCAATATCGGCAGCCGCGGCCTGATCGATTTTTTCCAGTCGCTGCAAGGACTGGAGAAAAAGGGCTTCAAGATTCCCGAATACCTGTCCAGCCATCCGGTAACCAGCAAGCGCATCAAGGCAATCGAGGGCAAATCCCGGCAATCGCAAGCGCCGGCCCTGACCGATCGGGAATGGAAAATTCTGCGCAAAATCTGCGGTTAGCGCACGGACATATTAGTTACCCGTGTCAATAAGCGGCCCAATCAGGCTTGCGAGGCGTCAGTCGGGCGTCGCCACTGACAAATTCTCCATCTCCCGCCATCACGCGCTCGACTTGTTCCAACCGCAGCAAGGCCAGCCCCCTGCCATCACGGGCAGACCGGATTTCCCCCACATCCTTGCCAGCCAGCGTTACCGGCGTGCCCGGCGGCGGAATTTCACCATCAATATCGACCGGCATCAGGCGTTTCTTGATCAGGCCCCGATACTTGGTGCGCGCCGTCAGCTCTTGACCCATGTAGCACCCCTTGTCCCAATCGACGCCATGCAATTCGTCGAAATTGCTTTCCAGCAAAATGGATTTTTCCACGACCAAATCGCGACTGCCGTCGGATAAACCAAGGGCGAGCCGCAGCACATCATATTCATCGCGGCTACCCGCCTCGAATCCCGCGGCCCGCAAGGCGGCTTCGCCCCCCTCCTTCGGCAGGATTGCACGTGCGCCGGCGTGCGCCAGCCGCGGATCGGCGTAGACGATACCACCGCCGAACGCCGTTGCCGCGCCCGGCTCTTCGGGCAATCCGAGACGGCCGAGCGCCGCCTTTCCCGGCATGACGGCGACGATAAAGTCTTCGGCAATTCCCAGATTTATGCGGGCCCGAAGTTTGTAACGGCTAAGACGTTGCCCGAGGTCCATCAGGCGATCCGCCTCGCAATCGAGATAGACCGTGCCGTTCAACTCGGCTACAAAGAAATCGTGCAGGTATTTTCCCTGCGGCGTCAGCAGTGCCGCCCAAATCACCCGTGCCGGACCGATATGGGTGATATCATTGGAAATGAGCCCTTGCAGAAATTCAGCCCGGTCCTCGCCCGCCACGGTGACCAGTCCGCGCTCCGGCAACATGACGTACGTCGCTTCGCTCATCCTCTGCTCTCCTGTACCAGAACGTCTTTGTGGCACCGGCGCGATCGCCCGACACGTCCCCGCAACACATCTTGGCAAGGCCGGTCACGCCACGTATAACGCGCGGTCGGAGGCATTCAAAGCCCACAGCAATGAAAATCCTGTTTATAACCGCAACACGCGTCGGGGATGCAGTGCTGTCAACTGGGCTCCTGTCCCATCTGATAGGCCAATACCCAAAAGCGCGGTTCACGATCGCCACTGGTCCGGCGGCGCTTTCGCTGTTTGAAGCGGTTCCGAATCTCGAAGAGTTGATCTCCATGGAAAAAAGCATCCTGGAGCGGCACTGGTTCGAGTTATGGCGGCGCTGCATCGGTACGCGATGGGACATCGTAGTCGACCTGCGCCGGTCCGCCATCGCCTGGCTATTGCATTCCGGCAAGCGCTATCGGATACCGAAGCTCGGTGGAGCCGTACACCGGGTCGAATTATTGGGCGCGACATTGGGACTGCGAGACGATCCACCGGCCCCAACGCTCTGGACCAACGGGCGGCACAGAGAAGCCGCGAAACGCCTTTTCCCGCCAGGAACGCCCGTGCTGGCCATCGCGCCGGTGGCAAACTGGCGCGGCAAGCAATGGCGCGCCGAGCGGTTTGCAGAACTTGCGGTTCGCCTGACCCGCCCGGACGGCTTGCTGCCTGGCGCACGGGTTGCGGTGTTCGCCAGCGAACACGAGCGCCAACAGGCGGTGCCCGTCCTCTCCGCGCTACCGGAAGACCGCGTAATCGATACGATTGGCAAAATCGACCTGCCAACCGTTGCCGCCTGTCTCCACCGTTGCGCTCTGTTCATCGGCAACGATTCCGGATTGATGCACATGGCGGCCGCCAGTGACGTGCCCACGCTGGGGTTGTTCGGACCGAGCAGGACCGAGCATTATGCGCCTTGGGGGCGTCATGCCGCCGCCATTCGTACGCCCGAATCCTATGAAGAACTGACCGGCACGCCGGGATTTGATCATCGCACCACGAAAACGCTGATGGACGGCTTGAGCATCGAGCAGGTGGAAATTGCGGCGGAGACATTGTGGGCGCAGACCGGCGCAACGAATGGACGGCTTGAGCGCCGAGCAGATGGAAACCGCGACGGAGACATTGTGGGCGCGGAACGCCGGAACGGCATGGCAGCACAGCTTCGCCGGCTTTCCGCACTGGTCGTCGCCCATAACGAAGAAGCGCAGCTCGCCGAGTGCCTGGATACCTTGTCCTTCGCCGACGAACTCGTCGTCGTGCTGGACAAAAGCACCGACGATTCGCGGGCCATTGCGGCAAAATACACCGACAAGCTGATCGAAGGCAGTTGGGAAATCGAAGGCGAGCGACGCAACACCGGGATCGAGGCCTGCACCGGGGATTGGATACTGGAAGTGGACGCCGACGAGCGCGTACCCGCGTCGCTGGCCACCGAAATTCGCGAAACCCTGAAAAGTTGCACCGACGGATATTTTCTGGTGCCCTTCGACAACTACGTTGGAGAACGCCGTGTCCAGTACGGTTGGGGCGCCGCTTGGGGGGTAAGTGCCGCGCCTCGATTCTTCCGCAAGGGCTTCAAACGCTGGGGCAATCAGCGGATCCATCCGCGGCTCGACTTGAAAGGCCCCGAGCGACGCTTGCAGAACAGCATGGTGCATTATGTCGATCAGAATATCTCGGACATGGTACAGCGGCTCGACCGCTACACGACCGCCAGGGCGATTGATCTGCGGCAATCCGGCAACATCGGCAGCTTCGGTCACAATTTTGGCCGAATATTTTTGCGGTTTTTCAAATGTTACATCGGCCGCAAGGGATACCGCGAAGGCCATTACGGCTTCCTAATTGCTCTGTTCGCCGGCCTCTACCCCATGCTCTCCTACCTGAAAGCCAGGCTGGAAAACGAGTGACTCGGGTCATGCAAGTTATGGCCGGAGCGAACCACGGCGGTGCCGAGGCGTTCTTCGAACGTCTCGTACCGGCGCTTTCGCGCGCCGGCGTGGAACAGTCGGCCGTCATTCGCCGCAATCCGGCGCGAAAACGGCTCCTGGAGCAAAGCGGTGTCTCGCTCATTGAACTCCGATTCGGCGGCGCCTTCGATCTCGTCACAAAACGCGCGTTGCGGCGCGAAACGGCACGCTATCGACCGCAAATCCAACTGGCCTGGATGAGCCGGGCGGCAAAATTCTGCAGCAAAAATGGCCATGTGCTGGCGGCAAGACTCGGCGGGTATTACGATTTGAAATATTATCGGCATTGCGACCATCTGATTGGCAATACCCGCGACATCCGGGACACCCTGATCCGGCAAGGATGGCCGCAGGACAAAGCCTGGTATCTCCCGAATTTCGTTGATGCCACACCGGC
>CAYYBI010000187.1:0-3595 GCA_964469835.1 uncultured Rhodospirillaceae bacterium | reverse complement strand
TTCCCTGTTAGTTGTTCAGTCGTGTTTCAGTTGCACTTATAAGTTATTGAATTTCTATTGAAATAACTTAGTGCTTTGAAAAATATTACGTAACTCCCGTATTTTAGGGATCTTGTAGCAGAGACTTGCTAGCTCGAGACTGCATCCACCGATAAACATGGCCTTACCTATTTGATAGGTAAGGCTTTTTTATTGATATTTATTTTCAACCCACCTATTGTTTTTCTAACCAGGGTTATTTGTGATGCAATTCAACACTCTAATCTTGAGAGGCGCACTAGAATTACGAATTTTCTTGCTTCCGCTCGGTTGAAGATGGCAAAGGATTCCGAAACATTTCCTCAACGAGACGCGAATATTTAGATACCTCCTTATTCGGGCTGCCCGAGGTGATGCACGAGCTGAGCCAGCTGCTCGGGTGCCGTCTGCCGCAGTCCAAACACGCCTTCCACTGATTCAGGTCAATTAAGCTCCGGCGCCATTACGCTACCATTCAAGTCGTGGGGAAAGGCTCACCCAGAGTTAGCCGGATAACAATTACCGGGAGGGCGGGTCAGTTTTTTCGGCGGCAGAAACGAGGTTTGTGCCGATGGCCATGCGACAGTCAACGGGCGCACCCTTGAGGGAGGACAGCAGTGAAGAACATCACCGATATGCAGCGCGAATATCTTGAGCGGCTTAGGAAGCGTGACGACACGGTGAGTGTCCGCTGGGACGACGGCCGTGGCGCGGCAAGCGTTCTGAAGGGGACGCTGATCGAGCCGGATCGCGTCGGACGGAACTTGCGGGAGGAGCCGCAGGCGGTGCTCGATCTCTTCCTCGAGGAACTGGGCCCGCTCATCGGACCGACTGAAAGCAAGAAGGCTATTCGTTTCGTCAAAACGCACGAGTCCAAGGAAGGACATATCAGGATCCGTGCGATGCAGGTTGCCGAAGACATTCCGGTTCATGGTGCGTCGCTGGTGCTGTTCGCAGATCCCAAACGCGGTGTCTTTCGGGCGCAGAGCGGGTGTTATCGCGACGTGAAGGTCCCGAAGCTGAGCTACCGGGGCCGGCCGGTGAACCCGGAGGATCGGGAGAAGCAATTACGCCGCAGGCTGAAGCGCAAACTGCGCAAGGGCAAGAAAGGTCGCCGTTTTTACGAGCGGATGCTTGAGCAGGGCTTCGGAAAGGACGAAAACCTTGCTGAGAACTTTCCGCTTGTGTCACCGCCGAGCCGCTGGCTCTACCCGGAAAAGAAGGGTTTCCGCCACGTCTTTCGTCTGCACGCCTACCAGCCCGTCGAATGGCTAGGCGTGAACGGTGAACTCAACGAGAGCATCGACCTGGTCGAGCTCATCGTCAACATTGCCTCGGGGCGCAGGCTTTACGAGGGGACGCGGCTGGGAGTCTGGAGCGACGTGACCGCCGACGGTCAATCCACGTTGCAGGAGAGCGGAAGCTATATTACGCGCCCGCTTCTTGCCGTCCGCGAGGACGCGGCCGAGCGGCTATTGGTGAACCGGACCAATTCCACCGATGTATTCACACACGATGCCGGCGGTACCGAGACCGGCCTCGTCACCAAGCTTCAGAACGGTACCGACCTGTCCGAAGACGCCGACGGCCACTGGAACGATACGACGACGAGTTGCACCGCTGCCAACCGCCGCGACGCGCAGCAGCCAGAAACCGACGCTCACTTCTTCGCACAGCAGGCATACCAGTACTACGACGCCCTCGGGTGGGAAGGCTTCGACAACGGCGAATGGGGAACTTCGGCCTGCGACGTGAGGATTGCCGCCCATATCGGAATTGATGACAACGCTTATTTCTGGCGCTGGGTGGACGGGGGTGGCCGGCATTTCGGATACCTTGCCTTTTACGACGGGGAATGCAGCGGCGGAACGGTGGCGATGGATTTCATGGCCGGCGATCCCGGGATCTTTGCGCATGAGTACCAACATGCCGTCACCTATTTCGGTTCTGTCGACAGCAGCGGGGACCCCGGATATCTGCAGACCAGCGGTTGGCACCGAGCTATCCATGAGGGAATCTCAGATACTTTTGCGGGGTTGCGCACCGAAATCTGGACTGCGCCCGGTCTCTGGCCAAACGGCGCGTGCCGTAACAATCTCCCATTCCGCCGCATCGAGTATCCCCGCAGCACGGACACGAAGAACGGAAACGCCTATGTCGACCACCACGACGACCGCGCCGGCGCCGCGTCGCCCTATACCAACTCGACCATTCTTTCTCATGCGCTGTTCCTTGCCGGGCAGGGTGGCGTTCACGAGCGCACCAGCCGTGCGGCCGAACTGATCCCGGTGCCCGGAGCCGGCCGGGATAACATCGGCGCGATCGTTCATGATGCCGTCACCGGCTACTTCGACAACATCCCCGCAAACAGCACGGGCGTGCAGACGATGATCGAGACGGCCAATCTCATACTGGATGCAGCGGAGGATGCCGCCGGCGACAAGCGCAGTTGCGAATATGTCGCGCTACGCCGAGCCTTCTACGCCGTGGGCCTGCACCCCTTCGACAGTTCGTTCAGCAAGCAGACCTATGGCGGCGAAGCCTGCATGCTACCGTGGACGATTTCGTGGAAGCACTCGCGCCCCTATCTCGGGTTCCCCGCCCATTGGTGGCGGTCGCCCGACCTGTTCATCAACAATGGAAGCGGCGTGGAATACGACGCGGATGTCGGGGTGGAGAACAATCTCTTCGCGCGCGTCAGAAACATCGGCGAACAGAATCTGACAAACGTGGTCGTGCGCTTCTATTTCCGCGCCCACGGCACGGCCCTTCCACCCAGTTCGACCGCGTGGAAACCTTGTCAGGACAGCGGCGGGACGGATTGTGTGTTGACCATTCCGACACTCGCGGCGGGCTCGATGAACTTCACCAACACCGCCTCCCCGCCCGCAAGTCAGGCCGTTCATTGGTATCTGCCCCCTTCAGAGGTTGTGGCCGGCGTCGATCATTTCTGTGTCCGGGCCGAGATCGAGTGCGCTGGGGCGGACAATCATGACAACGATTGCCCCAATCGCGTGCAGTCGAATGTCAGCTACACGCCGCTCGCGATGGCCAGCGGGCTCGATATCGCGTTCATCGTCGCGAACTGGGCGCAGGAGCCGGTGCCGCTGGAACTGGAGATCGACGAGCGCTCGCTCCCACGGGGGGCAAAACTGCACTTCCGGGGCCCGGGATCCTTGAAAGACGTTCGCCTGAAACCCGGCCAGGAAATGGCGCTTCACTGGAAGCTGGAAGCGCCGTTCGAGGGCGCGGAATGGTACCGGCCGCCCTACGACGGTCGCGTCGCGGGCCGCCTTTACAGCAAGAGGATCGACGGCGCCGTGTTCGAAGCCGAATTGAGCGACGTCTCAGGCGGCAAGCCATCTACGGGTCGTACACCGCGCGTGAAGCTGCAAGGGCAGCTTGCCGGTCACATGCGCCTGAAACGGCGCCGCAAGCCGCAGAAACTGAGCGGGCGGTTCAAGGGCGTCCTGAGCATGAGAGATGGCGCGCTCAAGGGCGTGTGGACGATTGTCCGCTATCGCGGCCGCAAACCGCCGACTGAATTCGAGGTCAAGGTCAAAGGGACGCTGCGCCC
>CAYYBI010000186.1:0-3670 GCA_964469835.1 uncultured Rhodospirillaceae bacterium | reverse complement strand
AAGGGCGCCGATATGATCAAACATGATGCCAAAGCCTGAAGACCGGAAAACCAGCGGTAACGCCGGCGTTCATGCGTACAAAGTTTAGGGTTAGCGATTAGGCCGGATCATCGCGCCGGCCGCCATTCTCCGATGCTTCTTTCTGTTTGCGAATTTCGCGCGCTAACTCAATCACCTGCTCGCCGACAATCAGCGCCTTAAGAATCTCCGTACGGTCCACGATCGGAACGATCGATTCACATTCCGGGCAAACATATTCGCTGTACAACCGGACAAATGCCGCCGTCCGTTGGGACTCGTGATCGCATTTCGGACAATTGCAGTCGAAGGTAATCCCCTCAAGGTCGACCTGTCCTTCCGGCTTCATCGTGCTCTCCCAGATTAGCGTTTGTTGTTATTCCCGCATTTTTGCGACCCCTCAGAAAATCATGATCGGTGCGGCCGGTCGATACTTCTTAAGGGATCGGGCGTTCGCGTCGAAAAATTTCGGCGCGTCGCAACAAGCCCCAAAGGTAAGAACTGAACGATCCCGAGATTTCGTGATCCGATGTGATTAGTACCAAAGGTCCGGTACAGATAATTTCCCAATACCCCCCTCTCAATCGACTATGAGACGAATATCACCCTCCGGCCGCGCCTCTAAAGCGCGGCCGTTTTTTGTATCCACAAAAAGCCAGCCGAAAACTTGGTGCGCCGAGCCGTGTCCCGTTAAGATCGACAATCACGTCACTATCCGCGTCGGAGAGAATAATTGGATGGTCGACGTAAGGCGTTCTTTGGCGCGACGGGTCTGGCGGCATTTATTATCGTATACGTGTATGGTTTGGTCGATACGCTGCCTATTTTGCTCTGCGCGACGGATTTCGTCGTCTCGGCCTACGCAATTTATGGATTTACCGCCAAATTATCGAAACAAGAGCATCCATCGGCGGCGCAGAATGAGCCTGTCGACAAAACTGCCGAGCCCCGAATTCAAACACCGCGCACTCCCGCCCGTGCGCATCACGATAAGGAGACACGTTCATGACCTTCACCGTTATGGCCAGATGCCCGAATAGCGGCCGCCTGGGGATCGCCACGGCGACCCGGTCTTTGGCGGTGGGCGCACGGGTTCCCCATATTCGCGCCCATCTCGGCGCGGTATCGATCATGGCGATCGCTGATCCGCGGCTCGGCGAAACCGCTTTGCACTTTCTCGAAATGGGATACAAGGCACCCAATGTCATCGAGGCCCTCGTTGCCGGTGACCCGTATGCCGAATACCGCCAGCTCGGCGTGATCGACGATGATGGATTCATCGCTGCCCGCAACGGCAAGATGAACCGGGATTGGACAGGATTTCACATCGGCGACAACCATATCGCGCTCGGTAATGTGTTGGTTGGAGAACACGTCCTCGACGCTATCGAATCGGGATTCCTCGCCAATCCCGACGAACCGCTCGAGGACCGGTTGATGCGCGGTCTGGAGTCCGGCCGGGATGCCGGCGGCCAGCATGGCGGCCAGCGCTCTGCCGCCATTCTCGTTTATGACAACAAATCCTTCGCCCATGTCGATCTTCGGGTCGATATTCACGATGAACCGGTTGGCGAGCTGCGACGCGTCTACGACGCATTCCGGCCAGCGATCCCCTACTACAATCTTCGGCTCGTTGATGCGCGCGTGCCGCCTCTCGACGATTGGCTCGCCGAACAAAACAAATAGCCGGCCCGATGCATCTTGACCTGTCCTACGGGTAGGGGTTTCCTCGGGGAAATGATTGAAATCTGATATTGCAAAGGAAGCGACCCATGAAGAAGACCACACGCTTGCGAGAAATCCTGAAATCAGGAGAATCCGTCTACGTTCCGGGATGTTATAACGCTTTGAGCGCCAAGATCCTCGACAAGGTCGGCTTCCCGGCGATCTACATGACTGGCTACGGCACGTCGCTCTCGTTGCTTGGCATGCCCGACGCCGGCCTGGCGACGATGACCGAGATGCACCTCAATGCGCGTAACATCGCCAATGTCACAAGCGTTCCCGTGATCGCGGATTCCGACAATGGCTACGGCAACGCCATCAATACCATCCGCACGGTGAAGGAATACATCCAGACCGGCGTCGCCGCGATCCACATCGAAGATCAGATCATTCCGAAACGGTGCGGCCACGTCGCCGGCCGGCAGGTCATTCCAATCGAGGAAGCGGTCGGCAAGTATCGCGCCGCCGACTATGCGCGCAAGGAAGTCGACCCGGATTTCGTGCTGATTGCACGCACGGACGCCCGCGGCGCCCATGGCGGGACGCTGGACGATGCGATCACCCGCGCCAACGCCTATCTCGCGGCCGGCGCCGACATGGCCTTCGTCGAGGGGCCGACTGATGTCGAAGAGGTCAAGCGCGTCGTGGCCGAGGTCAAGGGACCGATACTGTACAACCAGACCGGCATTTCACCCCGCTTCACCCAGCAGGAGTTGCAGGAGCTCGGCATCGCCATGACCATCGCGCCGGGCGCGACGCTGCGCGCCACCATGTGTGCGGTCTACGATCTCGCCGTTGCTATCCAAAAAGACGGCCCTTCGGCGGAAAAGGCCTTCAACGAAAAATTCACCAACCACCCTCTGGGCGACTTCCATACCTTTGCGGGCTTCGATCAAGTCATGGAATGGGAGAAGGAATTCATGGGCGAGGAAGAGCTGGACAAATACAGCGATTCCGTCGGCCATCAGCCCGCGGCGGCGGAATAAGAGGGCTGTCCTGGCGGCGCGGCGCCCCCGCGCCGCCGCCCCTTCTAATCCACAAGGCGAAACCGGCCTAATTTCGGGATTGGATTTTTCCGATCGACGTAAGACCGTGCATGCCGGCACGGCCTATTTATGGCGTTTGTTGTAATTTATTATTAATTTTCAGTTAAATACGCCCTGTCTGTGACCCCGGTCATCGCTCGGCGGCGGCCTTGGGAATATAAACTCCGCTCCTTGGCGAAATCAGGTCTACACGTCGATGCCGCCGGTTCGGCATCAGCCGACAGCCTAGACTCTTAATTATTCGCCGAGAAAAATTGGAATAAGGGCCCAAGGAGCAGCTCAATGAAATCGATCGGACGCGTTTTGGCTGCCGGCTTCATGCTGGCATCCTTCACCGGCCCCGTTTTCGCCGACAAGTACGATCGCCGCGGCACTCTGACGCTTAACAACGTTCATATTCCCGGCTGTGGCGCCATGGTCGAATCGGTAACCCTTAAGTACCAAACGGGCGCGCGCAAGGGTGAGCCGAGGATCAAAGGCTTGTTCAAATGGGACGCGGGCAGTGCGAATGCCCGGCGTTGCATCAATCATTCGACGGCGCTTTATCTCAAGGTCCGGGGCCAGAATGGCGGCTATGGCTTCATTAAAATCAACCCGTCCGTACCCGAATCGGGCAAAGGGTACGGCGGCTCCATCAGCGATTCGCCCAATTGGGCCAATCTTATCTGCGGCTCAGGCACCAAACACAGCCATTGCCTTTCCGCCAAAGCGGCTAAGGGCCTTTTCTACTCCGGCTACAGCATTACCGGGTTCGAGGTCCACACCCTGGAAATCCCGACGGCGACATCCGGTAAACACAGCGACCGGTATGCGCTGAAGGCGCGCCGCCGGGATTAAGCATCAGGCGATCCCGCCAACGGGCCAGTCGCGGAGAAGGCCCT
>CAYYBI010000185.1:0-10982 GCA_964469835.1 uncultured Rhodospirillaceae bacterium | reverse complement strand
GCGGGTCGCCATACTCGCCACCGGCGACGAGGTGGTAATGCCCGGCGATCCGGTCGGTCCTAACCAAATCGTCAGTTCGAACGGTCTGGCCCTGGCGGCGGCCGTACGGGTATTCGGCGGTGAACCGACCCTGTTGGGTATTGCGCCGGACGACCGCGACGTTCTTGCTCGCATGGCGGCAGGCGCCGCTGGCGCCGACATCCTTTTGACAACCGGCGGGGCGTCCGTTGGCGACCATGATCTCGTGCAAAGCGTTCTCGGCGAAGGTGGCTTGGAGGTGGATTTCTGGCGCATCGCCATGCGCCCCGGAAAACCGTTGATGTTTGGCCGTATGGGACGCGCCCTTATGATCGGCCTGCCGGGCAATCCCGTCTCAAGCCTGGTCTGCGCATTAATTTTCGTAAAGCCGGCGATTGACGCAATGCTGGGTTTGGCACCAGACCCTGAAAAGCAACCGTCCGCTCGACTTGCCGATCCGTTACCGGAAAACGACTCGAGACAAGACTATCTGCGGGCAACCGCCGAGACTGATTCCGACGGTGCCCTGATCGTCCGTGCCTTCCGAAAACAGGACAGTTCCATGATGGCACCGCTGGCCCATGCGGATTGTTTGATCGTTCGCCCACCCCATGCACCGGCGGCGGCCAAAGGCGCGGCGGTAGAGGTCGTTATGATTCCAGAGGGACCCTGGCGACTGTGAGCAGCCTGGACCATTCATGAAATTGGCTTGACCCGATTCGCGAACTAAACTAGAACATAGCCTAATGTTTCTGTTTTGTTCAGTGAATTTAACCGAATCGGGCTGGGTAGGCAAACACCAATTGCGATGCTTGTAATCCCAATTGTTAAAATGGGCCAATGAAATGCTGACGCGCAAACAATACCAACTCTTGATGTATATCCAGGAATGTCTCAAGGAAACCGGCGTGCCCCCTTCCTTCGATGAAATGAAGGAAGCGCTCGCGCTTAAATCCAAATCCGGTATTCACCGGTTGATAACCGGCTTGGAAGAACGCGGTTTTATCCGGCGTCTGCCGCATCGTGCGCGCGCCCTCGAAATTATGCGCTTACCGGAAAATGCCCCACAAACAGAACGCCCGAATATTGGCAGATTTGCGCCCAGATTGGTGAGCGACAACAGCAACGCCCTTTCCGGCGCCAAGGTGACCGGCGATAGCGAAGCGGTCCAACTGCCCTTTTACGGCCGCATCGCAGCGGGAACCCCGATCGAAGCCTTGCGCGATGAAAGCGCGTCGGTCGATGTCCCGGCCGATTTGCTGAGCGGCGGTGAACACTACGCGCTGGAAGTCGAAGGCGAATCGATGATCGAAGCCGGCATTTTCGATGGCGATACAGTGATAATCGAACGCTGCGATCTGGCCGAAAACGGCACGATTGTCGTGGCCCTTGTCGATGACAGCGAAGTTACCCTCAAAAGGCTGCGCCGCAAGGGACATTCAATCGCGCTGGAACCCGCGAACAAAGACTTTGAAACGCGGATTTTCGGGCCGGATCGAGTAAAGGTCCAAGGACGCCTTATCGGATTGTTACGGAAGTATTAGCGACGCTGCCCCTGGTCTTGGAAGTTCCCCGGCGTCGTTTTGAGGGTCTCCAAACCCATGGCCGCGCACCCCGCTCCGCGCTAACGCTGGTAGCCGAAACGGTATCTTCGCCTAACCAAACGGCATGGGCCCCTCCGCGCCAGAGATCGAACCGGTCGATGACCAGCGCTGGAGCCGAACAGCGGCGCCGAACCGGCACGGCACTGACCACGACAGTGGCGCTCAGGCAATCTTCCTCCAAGGCCCGTCCATCCCGAACCAAGGCCATTACCCGCTGTCCGCGGCGATAAATACACCCGGCCAGATCACACGACATCCGGTTGTCGTTCGAGGTCTCCTCGGGCCATGGCGTGCCGCTGCGCTCACCGTCCCGCTCGAGCCAGACCTTAGCGGCAAATTTTTGAACTCGGCTGCTGGAAAGGCTCAACCGTCCATCCGCCATGCGGACCGCCATCAACCGTCCATCCTCCGATACCAGAATATCCGGGCGCGGCGTCAAAGGGATGGTCAGGACGCCTGCTACGAGGCCCAGTACGCCAAATAAACGAATACGGCCGGTCCACAAGCAGAGCCACAGGCCGCCGAACGCCACCAGCAACAATCCTCCAATCGGCATTGTTGGCAGCAATGTTACCGAGCCCGGCCACGCCGCGACGGTACGGGCCACCGTAAGAACCACCTCGATCCCGAATGCCATCGGCTGAAGCGCCAGAAACTCAAGGCCGAATGGATAGAGGATCAAGGCGACCACGCCCCATGGCATGATCCACAGCGCCGTTACGGGCACCGCGATTAGGTTTGCGATAACCCCGAATTGAGCAAACCGTCCGAAATGATGCAGGGCGATCAAACCGGTCGCCGCACCTGCAATCAGGGTGGTAAATCCGACCCCAATGAAATAGAGACCCAGCCGGCGCGCCGCCGACCGCGGACCGGACCGAGACCGAAGCCGGTCGCTGAGGTGTTCATAGGCCGCCACCAAAGCAACGACAGCCGCGAAAGACAGCTGAAAACTCGCACCGGTCAGGCTTTCGGGTGCGAGCACGAGGATAATCGTCGCCGCGGCTGCAACCAAACGGAGCGATATTGCGGTGCGATCCAGCATGACCGCCAACAATACGATGCCCGTCATCAGGAACGCCCTCTGGGTCGGCACCGTTGCCCCCGCCAGCAGCAAGTAGGTGAAGGCGCCCAAGAGCGCCGCGAACGCCGCCACTTTCTTGACAGGCCATCGCAAGGCGATTGGCTCGATCAGCGTGAGCAGTAACCGAATCGCGAAAAAGAGGGTGGCGGCGACGAGACCGACATGCAGTCCGGATATAGCCAGCAAATGCGCCAGCCCTGAGTCGCGCATTGCCTCGACGACTGCCCGGTCGAGGCCGCTCCGGTCGCCGACCAGCAGCGCCGCTGCGATTTGACCAGCCTGACCCGGTAGGGCCGCGCGCAAGCGCTCCGCGATATGCTGGCGCAAGCGTGAGATACCCAAGGTGACACCTTCGGTACCCTGCGGTGGCTGTGCCGATGGCTGTGGCCTTACGGGGCCCAGCGCGAATCCTACGGCGCCAATTCTCTTGAACCAGGCCGACCGCTGGAAATCATAAGCGTCGGGCGCCACAGGCGGCGGCGGTGGCCTCAGCTTCGCAAAAACCGATATCCGTTCACCGATTTGGATCACCGACCCGCGGAGCAATCGAATGCGGATGCGATCCGGCGTTCGACCGGCCCCGACATGGGACAGTTTCACGTGATCCAAGATGGCCCGGGGCCCGGTCGGCAGGAAGTCGACATGGACCACGCGTCCAGACACCGATGCAGGCCCGAACCGTCCGTCGAGGACCGGCGCCGCCACTCGTTGGCTGCGCCATTGCGCGGCGACAAGCCCGATACTTATGGCAACCGGCAGCAGGATCAACGGACGCAATGCCTGCCACCGGTATGCTGCAGCCAACCCGCCGCTCGCCAAAGCTGCCAAAATCACCGCAAGATAGGCTGGTGGTTCGACCGGCAGCGCAAAATAAAGTCCGATGCCAGTGCCAATGAGGACCGGCAGCCACAATATGCAACGGTGCCGGTTGGCATGAAGAACGCCGGCGATCGTACCCCAACTCCCCGGCATCGCCTCTCAATACCCCCCGACCATCACTTCGCAGTAGCAATTATGACCGGCCCGCCATATCACTTGTAAAGAACTGATCCCCAGCATCGCGTACTTCCTGATCGATACGCCATCTACTGACCTCTCAAGCAATCATGGCAGAGAGTTGATGACTATGGTAAACCCGCGCCGACCGGACCATTGCGCCCCTGCCGCCGCCGACTATCAGTCCAGAGGACATTCGATGACCGTCATCACTCGTTTTCCGCCATCGCCGACCGGTTTCCTCCATATCGGCAGCGCGAGGACCGCATTGTTCAACTGGCTGTATGCCCGCCATCACGGCGGTCAGATGCGCTTGCGCATCGAAGACACCGACCGAAAGCGATCGTCCACCGAGGCAATCGACGCGATTATCGAGGGTATGAAGTGGCTCGAATTGGATTGGGATGGGGAAATCGTCTTCCAAACCCATAACGCCGACGAGCACGCCGCCGTGGCCGAACAATTACTCGACGCCGGGAAGGCCTATCGATGTTATTGCACTCCAGAAGAACTGGCCGAAATGCGCGATATGGCCCGCCAGGAAGGCCGGCCGATACGCTATGACGGCCGATGGCGCGACCGTGACCCCGCCGATGCACCGCCAGACATTGCCCCGGTGGTGCGTATCAAAATGCCGCAATCGGGCCAGACAACGATTCAGGATAAAGTCCAAGGCGATGTCACAGTGGCGAATGACCAACTCGACGATTTCATTCTTCTTCGCGCCGATGGCACGCCGACGTACATGCTGTCCGTGGTGGTGGACGATCATGCAATGGGAATTACCCACGTCATCCGCGGCGACGACCATTTGAACAATGCCTTTCGCCAACAAAAACTCTTCGAGGCACTCGACTGGCCGGTCCCGGAATTCGCTCATATTCCGCTCATTCATGGGTCCGACGGGCAAAAACTCTCGAAGCGCCACGGTGCGCTCGGTGTCGAGGCATACCGGGACATGGGCTACCTGCCCGAAGCCATGCGGAACTATCTGCTGCGCCTTGGCTGGAGCCACGGCGACGACGAAATCATCGATACCGAACAAGCCGTTAAATGGTTCGATTTGGCGGGCGTTGGCCGCTCCGCGGCGCGTTTTGATATTGCAAAATTAGAAAACTTGAATGGCCACTACATCTCGACCGCCGAGGACGACCGGTTGCTCGCGCTTATCCTGCCGATAATCGCCGCAACATCGCCGAATTTACCAGACGATCAAGTGAAGACGCGGCTGCGGGCGGGAATTCCGCAGCTCAAAATGCGGGCGAAGACAATCAACGAACTGGCCGAAAGTGCTATGTTCTATGTAGTCCGGCCGCAATTTCCGCTGGCAAATGCGAAAGCCGCCAAGCTGCTGCAGGGCGAGGCTCGGACCATCTTGAGCCGACTCGGCCAAACCTTGGCTGACACCGACCCGTGGACCGCCGATCATCTCGAGTCCCACCTTCGTAATACTGCGGAGTCGATGGCGCTTGGATTAGGCAAACTGGCGCAACCTCTGCGGGCCGCCCTCACGGGCTCAAATGCCTCGCCGAGTATTTTCGAAATAATGGAAATACTTGGAAAACCTGAAACCCTAGAGAGAATATCTACCGTCCCAAACACGTCTGATGACGCGTAACCACGTTTGCCCAATTCCGGCGTGCGGGTGTATACTGCACCGCAACAGGACGGGGCGTTGTTTTGGGGAGAAGGCACGGCCTTCAGGCGCCCCTGCCAATGAAAATCCGCTTTTTGCCAAGCAGAAGGGCCAGATATGACGCAGAAAGAATCCGCCGCCAAGGGAGCACCCGGTAACGAATATATGACATTGACCGATCACAGTACGGGTGAGTCCTATGATTTTAACGTAATGCCGGGAACCGTGGGTCCGAAAGTGATCGACGTCCGGTCACTTTACGGCGAAAGCGGTTATTTCACGTATGACCCGGGATATACCTCAACCGGGGCCTGCGAATCGCGGCTTACCTATATCGATGGCGAAGCCGGCATCTTGATGCACCGTGGCTATCGCATCGAAGATCTCGCCGAATCGAGCGACTTCATGGAAGTCTGCTACCTGCTCCTCAATGGCGAATTGCCGACGGCACAAGAAAAGAAAGAATTTGAAACCACCATCAGCCAACACACGATGGTGCACGAGCAGATCAATTATTTCTTCCGTGGGTTCCGCCGCGACGCCCATCCGATGGCGATCATGGTTGCCGTCGTTGGCGCGCTGGCTGCTTTCTATCATGATTCGCTGGACATCAACGATGCGCATCAGCGCATGATCACATCGCACCGGCTGGTCGCCAAGATCCCAACAATTGCGGCCATGGCTTACAAATTTTCGGTCGGACAACCCTTCGTTTACCCCCGCAACGAATTGAATTACGCCGAGAATTTTCTGCATATGATGTTCTCCGTGCCCGCGGAGGAATACAAGATAAACCCGGTGGTCGCCCGCGCGATGGACCGCATCTTTATTCTGCATGCGGATCACGAACAAAACGCGTCGACTTCCACCGTACGGCTTGCCGGGTCAACTGGCGCCAATCCCTTTGCCAGTATTTCAGCTGGAATTTCCGCACTCTGGGGCCCGGCGCATGGCGGTGCGAACGAGGCGGTCCTCGACATGCTGGCGGAGATCGGCTCTATCGACCGGGCTCCCGAATTCGTCGAAAGAGCCAAAGATCCGAACGACAATTTCCGCATCATGGGATTCGGCCACCGGGTCTATAAGAACCATGATCCGCGGGCCAGGGTGCTGCAGAAAACCTGCCATGAAGTGCTGGACTCGCTCGGCATCACCGATGAGCCGCTGCTCGAGTTGGCGGTGGAATTGGAACGGGTTGCGCTGGAAGATGAGTATTTCATCGAGAAGAAACTGTTCCCGAACGTCGATTTCTATTCGGGCATCATTCTCAAGGCAATCGGCATTCCCACCAGCATGTTCACCGTCTTGTTCGCACTCGCGCGTACCGTCGGCTGGATTGCGCAATGGAAGGAAATGGTCGAGGACCCGACGGCAAAATTAGGGCGCCCACGGCAACTGTACACCGGGCCGGTCGAACGGCCTTACCCGCCTCTACACAAGCGTAAATAGACACCTAGAAGATACACGGCGGACGATAGACGGCGGCGAAATTACCATTCGCCGCCGTTTTCTCACCGATACTCTACTTCTGATCTTCGGCCCAACGGGCCGCTTTCCACTAGCCGATCAAATCGAGCAGCGCCTGGGCCGCGCGCCGGCTTGGCAGTATGTCGCCGTCGCTCAACGCGGCAATGGCGTCGGCCGTTTCTTCGATCTGTTTCTGCCCCGCCGGCCCCAGCAATCGTTCAAGGTCCTCAGCCAATATCAGCGCCCGGCAATTCTCCTGCAGTCTTTCGGGAATGACCATCCGGTTGAGTAGAATATTTATCAGGTTGACGTATTGGACCTTTACCAACCGGCGGACGATGGCTGCCGTCACCGCCGAAACCTTGTAGGCAATCACTGTCGGCAGTCGCGCCAAGGCCAATTCGACCGCCACTGTTCCCGATGCCGCCAGGGCGGCATTGCTCGCCGCCATTGCCCCGTATTTTTCCTTCACCCCCATGACCACGAGCGTCGGAACCTTCCATTCCGCCACAATCCGGCGAACTGACCGTTCAACGCCTGGGACAGTCGGCACAACCGCCTTGAGCCCGGGTCGGCGCGCCGCCAAGAGGGCGAGCGCATCGCCAAACTCAGGACCGAGCCGGCTAACCTCGCTGCGGCGGCTGCCCGGCAATACGCAGATCAATTCTTCCGCCTCGGCAATGCCATGACGGCGGCGAAAGGCAACGCCGTCGCCGTCGGCCGCGCCATACTCGATAACGGGATGTCCTACAAAGGTGCATGCCACACCGACCCGTTCGAAAAAGGGCGGCTCGAACGGCAAAAGTGCAAGCACTTGGTCGAAACATCGACCAATCTTGTGGACGCGCCACGGCCGCCATGCCCACACGGATGGCGCTACGTAGTGCGCCCGCTTAATTCGCGGATCATCGATCCGCTGTACAACCCGGTAGGCGAAGGTCGGCGAATCGATTGTTACCACGACATCGGGATGCTGTGCGTTGATTGCCGCCGCGGTCTCGCGGACGCGCCGCAAAATTCTTGGAATATGAGGCAGCACCTCCATGATGCCCATCACCGACAGTTCCCGCATGGGATAAAGGCTTTCCAGCCCCTGTGCCGCCATCGCGGAGCCGCCGACTCCGGCGAAGCGGACGTTGCCTCGCGTTGCGTCTTTCAGCGCCGACATCAGCCGGCCGCCTAACTCGTCGCCGGACGGCTCACCCGCGACCAGGAAGATGAACGGTTGCTTGCCGCTCATGTGGCATCGATCGCAATCAAAAACAGACCCGCTTCATCGGCGAGACGAACGGTTTCGTCTCGATTCAACACCAGCGAACCACCGGCTTGAACCGCAATGCCGCGCAATCCGGCAACCGCCGCACGCCGGATGGTTTCCGGACCGATCGTCGGGAGATCAGTTCGTTCCTCTTGATCGCGTTTCTGCAGCTTGACCAGAACGCCGCCGGGACCGTCGCGGCGTAGCTCACCACACCGTTGCAACAGCGCGTCTGTTCCCTCTATTGCCTCTATTCCCAAGACCAGTCCATCCTGAACGACCACGGCTTGCCCCACATCCACGCCGCTCATCGCATTCAACACAGCCGTGCCACGTAGTATATCGCACTCGGCGGATTGATCGGCAACGTGCCGGCCAAGGGGGCCTTTTTCAGGCTTCAGATCCGTCAAAATTGAATCCGGCGCAATCACTCTAAGACCCTCTGACTCTATTTCGTCGATTACGTAACGGAGCAAGCCGTCATCGCCGAGTGCCTTGCCCGTGACACGAAAAATGAACCGAAGCGCCCGCCAATCAGGCCGCAACCCAGCGAGTGACGGCCGCCTCACACGGCCCCCCATTACAATCTCTTCAATACCGTATTCGTTCGCAAGTTTGAGCGCCTTACCGGCGGCACCCAACCGCAACCAGACGTGCGGAACTTCGTTTATCAAGGGAGAATCCGCATGGTTCTTTAGCGCGAAGACAAAGAACTCCCGACCCGAACTTCGACAGGCCTCAATCAACATGCGAGGCAATTCGCCGCCGCCGGCGATAATACCCAGTTTACCCGCCATTTCCCGGTTTTGGTTGCGTTAATCCCCGCGCCGATTCCGCCTGCATGAACCGGATAATATTCATGATCTCTTCTTCGTCGTGGAATCGCGCCGCGGCGTCCTCAAGCCGCTCACTGATGGTCGCGTCACATTCCAGCGAAAACAGCAATTGGAATGCCGCACGCATGTTGTGGAGCCGCTCTTTCGAGACGCCGCCACGTTTCAATCCCACCAAATTGAGTCCCGACAGCCGACCGCGCTCCCCGACAACCGATCCATAGGGAATGACGTCATGTTCGACTCCGGTCATACCGCCAATCATGGCGTATGCGCCTATCCGTACAAATTGGTGCACCGCGGCAAGGCCGCCAATGATGGCATAAGAGCCAACCGTCACGTGCCCCGCAAGCGTCGCATTGTTTGCAAGAATGACATGGTCGCCAACTTGGCAGTCATGCGCGACATGCGCGCCAGCCATGAACAGACAATGGTTTCCGACCCGGGTAACCATGCCGCCGCCTTCGGTCCCGGGGTTCATCGTGACATATTCCCGAATCGTATTATCGGTGCCGAGGACTAATTCCGATTTCTCACCCGCATATTTGAGGTCTTGTGGACGTAGGCCAATGGATGCGAACGGATAGATCGCTGTCCGTGCTCCCACCTTCGTCAAGCCATCAATCACGACATGCGATTGCAATACCACGTCGGCGTCCAAACTGACCTCCGGGCCGACACAGCAATATGGACCGACCTCAACCCCGTCGGCGATTTCCGCCTGCGGATTGACGACAGCGGTTGGGTGTATTTTGGTGGCCATTCATTCGCCTTGAATCATTGCGGTATAGACCGCTTCAGCAACGATTTTGCCATCGACTTTTGCCTTACCTTCAAATTTCCAGACATTGTCGCGTTGCCGAAGTTTTCGCACCTCAAGCCGCAGCATGTCGCCGGGCACCACAGGATGGCGAAACCGCGCGTCGCTAATCGACATGAAGTAGACCAGCTTTCCCACGGGGTCGATGCCGCCAGACTCCACCACCAGAACAGCGGCGGTCTGTGCCATCGCTTCAATGATTAGAACGCCTGGCATAATCGGGTGTTCCGGGAAATGACCCTGAAAATGAGGCTCCGAAGCCGTCACTGCCTTTATCCCTGTCGCGCTTTCATTGGCGACGACCTCAATGATCCGGTCAACCATGAGAAACGGATAACGGTGCGGTAGAGCACGTAAGATACGCCGAATATCTATATCGGGCAGAGATTTGCTCTCTGACGTCTCGGCCATTTTACTGTCGTCCATTGTCAGCCTCCCGACTGAACTTCTTTCGATCTAATTGGTGACTTTCTTTAAAGCGCACATCCCTTAACACGCCATTACCAACGACACGAGAGGTGCCTGCCAACAATTCTCCTGCTGCGACTCTGGCCGCAAATTATTTGTCGGATGGCGGTGCGGTCAACTGAGCCGTCGGCAATCGTGCGTTAAGCCTGAGCAACGCCTCGTCCGTGATGACGATGCTGCTTTCTGCGAAAAGAACAAGTCCGCGTCCTCGCCCGGCGTTGAGAATAAGATTGATCCCGCGCTCCTGGGCAAGTTCCTTGAGTACCGCGGCGAGTGCACGGTCGACTTCGCGCATTCCCGTATTGAACATGAGGTCCAGCTTTCGCTTCCGATTTTGAACGAGCGTCTTCAAGCTATTCACGCGTTTACGAAATTCATTACGTTTCTTGCTATATGCCGCATCGCTCATGCCAGCGGGCCGTGACGACAATTCCTTTCGGGCAGCGTCCAATCCTTCTTGTATCTTTTTTATTTCCGATTGGAATTGAGCGTGCCGAGAATCAATTTCACTTCGGATGCTCCGGCCTGCGGCCGATTCCTTCACCACGCGCTGAAAATCGATTACAGCGACCAACGGCTGAGGCATTACGATCGAATCTTTGGCCTTCTCACTGGTTTTTTCTTGAGCGAAGATAGCGCCGCCGCAAATGATCGTCGCAGAATATAAAATCAAACCGGTACAGACGACGCTTCGAAGCATTAATTTAAAACCGTGTACCGAAACTAAAATTGATCAACTGATCTTTGTCAAAGTCTTCTTTGAGCACGGGAAACGCTAGATCCAATCGCACCGGTCCA
>CAYYBI010000184.1:0-7029 GCA_964469835.1 uncultured Rhodospirillaceae bacterium | reverse complement strand
TTCTCGGAGAAGTCGCCCTCTTGATCGCGGCGGCGTTGCCGTTGGGATGTGTCGCCGGATATGGCCTTGCTTGGATATTTACGACGAGTTTCGAAACCGAACTTTATCGGGTGCCGCTTGTCGTCGAACCCTCGACCTACGGCCTGTCTGTCCTCATAGGGCTCGCGGCGGCAGCGGCTTCCGCCTTTCTCGTTCGCCGCCGGCTCGATCGGCTGGATCTGATTGCCGTCCTCAAGACACGGGAATGAAAGTTTCATGGACCTGAATTGGCGCCGCATCGCGCTCTGGAGCGCCCTGGCTTTAACCCTGATCGCAGGGCTTGCCTTCGCCTTCTGGCCCCGGGCGATACAAGTGGATTTCGCCGTCGTTGAACACGGGCCGCTCACCGTAACGGTCGACGATGAGGGCGAAACGCGGGTAAAGGACGTATACGTGCTGTCCACGCCCGTGACAGGACGGGCGCTCAGGATCGAGAGCGATGTGGGCGACCAGGTAATTGCCGATCAGACCATCGTTGCGCGCATCGAACCGATCGACCCCACTTTTCTGGATGTCCGCACGGAAGCCCAGGCCAAGGCCGCGGTGCAGGCGGCCGAAGCGGCCAAAGCGCTGACGGAAGCTGAACTGGAGCAATCGCGGGCAGAACTCGAATTCGCAATGACCGAACTGGAGCGCGCCCAACGCCTCTATAAAAAGAAGGCGATTTCCCAACGCGCGTTCGACGACGCGCAGCGCAACATCCGAAATCGCAGGGCGGAAGTGGCGAGAACCCAAGCCGCCCTCAACATGCGCAACTTCGAGTTGGCCAAGGCCCGGGCGCTATTGGTTTCACCCGCCCAAACGCGGCAGAAGAGTGGCGATTGCGAGTGTGTATCCATCCCGGCGCCAGTCAGCGGCAGGATCCTCCGCATACTGCACAAGAGCGAAGGCGTTGTGAATGCGGGCGATCCACTGGTTGAGATCGGCAATCCGGGAGACCTTGAAATCGTCGTCGATCTCTTGTCGTCCGACGCGGTCAAGGTCGAGGCGGGCCAACGCGTCATCATCGAGGAATGGGGTGGCGCGGCACCCCTCACCGGCGCGGTTAGACGGGTCGAGCCATTTGGCTTTACGAAGATTTCCGCGCTCGGTATCGAGGAACAGCGCGTCAATGTCATCATCGACATCCGCGACCCGCGGGACCGTTGGAGCCGGCTCGGTCACGGCTACCGGGTCGAAACGCGGATCGTCTTATGGAATGGCGGCGAGGTACTAAAACTGCCGCTTACCGCGCTCTTTCGCGACGGCAAACACTGGGCGGTATTCGCGGAAAAAGACGGCCGGGCACGGCTTCAGCACGTGACACTCGGCCGCCGCACAAGTCTCGAAGCGGAGATCAAGGGTGGAGCCGATCCGGGTGTGCGGGTGGTGCTGCACCCAAGCGACCGAGTGACGGATGGCGCGCGTATCACGGCCCGAAAAGAGAGCCGATCATTTTAGCCATGCGCCCGCTGACTCCGCATCGAGCACCGAATAATGAAGAGCATTTCAACGCCTAGCGCGGCACGCGCAGAAAACAAATCCCGCCCTATGGATATTACTCCTAGGACGGGATCGTGTTCACCGTAGCGAACGGGAAGGACGACATTCCAGAGGGAGGACAATGAATGCGTTTCGCCTTCCCCGTTACGGACCGCTTTCGTGGGTGCATATACGACCCCACGTTTCCTGACACACATGTTCCGCCAGGCAGAATTTTGTGCAGCGGAAGGGTACTCCGTGGCCTTTGTTTCCCCTTGCGTCATGAGCGACGCTTCCGTAACTGAGCATACCGGTACGCCAACGCTAAGAGTCGATCGTTGATTTGAATCAACCTTCCGACGCCATCAACGTTTCATAGCCGGCAACGACATCCATCATTTCTTCCGTAATCGTCTGTTGGCGTTTGCGACGGAACGCCGCATCCATTTCGTCCAGATGCTCGTCAATGTTGCGCTCGGCGGCCTGCATCGAGGCAAGCCGGGTCGCGTGCTCGCTCGCGATGGATTCTACGCCGGCCTGGAAAATTGCGACGAAAAGGTGTTGGCGAACGAGGAACGAAAATAAGTCTGCATCCTTCATCGTGAAGGTCGGCAGTCTTCGGGACGGCCATTGTCGTTTCACGAGACGATGCAACCAGTTCGAGTCAAGAGGAAGCAACCGAACCAAATTCGGCACCGCATTTGCCCCATTCTCGCGCCGGTTATGAACGAGGAGCACCCGATCAATTCCTTGCGTTTCACGCCATTCATCGACCTTTAGCAGAATGCTGTGCGCCGTCGCTGTCATGCCGCTCACGGAACCCGGAAGGAAGTGACACGTATCGACTTGTTCGTTGACGCTCTCCAGAAGCGCGGACACCCGGGCACCGATCGGCAGCCACCGCCTGTGTCCCGCGCCTCCGATGCCGGCTTCCGATCGCGCGAACCGCGCAATCTGTTCGTTAAATCGACCGCAGAGACCGTAATCGGATCCGAAAACGATCAGGCCCGTGCCGCCATCGGACGACGCGGTCATGGGCATCGTCATAGCCCGGCGTCGTAAAACCACGTGCAGGCCGAGTTCTATCGTTTCGCTGTACTGTCGCAGCGCTTCCGATGCTTCCTCATATTGGCGGATGCTGACGGCGGAAAGCGACTTCATCGTACGCACGATCGATCGCAGATTCCTGGTTGTTGCGATGCGCTTGCCGACGGATTCCAATGAGTCCATTGCAAATGTCCTGTCAGACGGCGTTCTGTCGATACAATGCCTCGCGGAATGCGGAGAGCATCTCCCGCCGGTCGTCTTCGTTCAGCGCTTCCCCGCGCTCGATCCGCTCACAAACCTTGGCGAATTCCGTGTTCATCAGATTGCGCAATACGATCTCACCTTCCGCGACCGAATCGATCGAATGTCGGTCGAACAATCCCTGGGCCGCCGCAAGTAGAACCGCGATCTGTTCCGACACCGAAAACCGTTCGTGCGCATCTTGCTTGAGAATTTCGCGAATTCGCTGGCCACGATCCAGGCGCCGGCGGGTCTCATCATCGAGCCGCGTTCCGAAACGGGCAAAAATTTCCAGCTCTTCGAATTGCGCGTAGGAAAGCCGCAGATCGCCGGCAACAGCCCGGTACGCAGGAAGCTGCGCCTTGCCACCCACACGGGAAACCGATTTGCCGATATCGACCGCGGGCAATTGGCCTTTCCGAAACAGCTCCGGGGAAAGATAAATCTGGCCGTCGGTAATAGAGATCAGATTGGTTGGAATATAGGCGGCAATGTTTTGCGCTTGGGTTTCGACAATTGGCAATGCGGTCAATGAACCGCCGCCGAGCTCCTCGCGGAGGTGGGTTGCGCGCTCCAACAGGCGTGAATGGATAAAGAAGATGTCCCCGGGATAGGCCTCCCTGCCGGGCGGACGGCGCAGGATGAGCGAGAGCTCACGGTATGCGCGCGCGTGGCGCGTAAGATCATCATAGATGATCAGCACATCTCGCCCCTGCTCCATGAAGAATTCCGCCATGCTGGTTGCGGCATACGGCGCGACAAACTGCAGTCCGGGCGGATCCTCTCCGGCGGCGACGACGACAATACAGCGCTCCAGCGCGCCATGTTCCTCCAGCTTTGCAAGAACGCGGGCAATCGACGAACCCCGCTGGCCGATCGCGCAGTAAACACAAAGGACATTCTTGTCGCGTTGATTGAGGATGGTATCGACAGCAACCGTCGTCTTGCCGATCTGCCGGTCGCCAAGGATGAGTTCCCGCTGGCCGCGACCGACCGGAATCGCCGCATCGATCGCCTTGATACCGGTCTGCAACGGTTGCGTTACCGGTGCGCGCGCCATGATCGCCGGTGCCGGCCGCTCCACCGCCCGGCGCTGGCGGCAATCGATCGGGCCTTTCTCGTCCAGAGGCCGGCCGATTGCATCGACCACACGACCAAGCAAAGCTTCGCCGACCGGCACATCCACGACCCGTTGCGTACGCCGCGCTTCGTCGCCCACATTGAGCCGGCTGCCTATATCGAGAAGGATAACGCCGAGGCCATCGACGTCCAAATTTGCCGCGATCCCTAGGACTTCCCCCGGGAATTTGATTAGTTCGTTGTCGCTAACGCCGGTAAAACCGGTTACCTGGGCAATTCCCCCCGCAACCCGCGTAACGGTACCGGTTTCCTGCGGCTCCAAATTCGCTTCATGCCGGGCGAGAATGCGTTCAAGACAGCCGAAGGTTTCGGCCGCCAAATCGCCGGGCAATGGTTCCCGGCCGATCATGACGCAGCCGACTCGGCGGACGGGTATGACATGGCCGAAAGCTCTTCGCCGACCGCTTGTTCAAGACTGTCCAAATAACTCTCGAGGTTCCAGGCAATCGTTTGGCTGCCCGCCTTCAATTCGATGCCGCTGCCGGCCGCGCCGTTTTCTTCGTAGGCGACACTCGCATCGCTGGCGATCGTGTCGTGAATAGCCGCGGTGATCTCACGCCGCCGCGCCGGCGACAGTGCGAACCGCGATTGGACGGTAACGGTATTCCCCGCGGCTTTGCACGCGGCGCCAACCTTCCGCCTGGTTTCACCGTCGAGCCCGCCGAGGCGGTCGACAAATACCGCGGCCATCTGGTCTTCGATCCGTGCATCGGCGAGATCGTTCAGTGCTTTCCTCGCCAATCCGTAGAAATGTTCGGCCGCGCGTTCGCGAACGTCCTTGAGAAACAGGGTCCGCCGCGCATCAATCTGCCGCAACCATTCCCCTCGCTGCTGGTCGATTTCCCGACGCAGCGCCTTTTCAAGCACTTTCTTTTCTTGATCTGCGGATGCCCGGGCTTGCGCGAGGAATTCGCCGCGCTGCTGCTCCAGCCGCTGCTGCATTTCCCGATAGGATTTTGCCTCGGCCTCCGCTTCCCGTTTTCCTTGTTCAGCCTCATCCAGCCGTTCGGCGATCCGCCGTTCGCGTCTGTCCATGGCGCGGATGATCGGGCCGTAGAGAAAACGCTGCAGGAGCCATACCAGAATCAAAAAATTGATGATCTGCGCGCCGACGGTGATCCAGTCAATCTGCATCGATCGTACCAGCGGTTATGAGAAGTGAGCCCAAAAGGGATTGGCGAAGAGCAAGATCATCGATACGACAAAACAATAAATCGCCGTCGACTCGATCATCGCCAAGCTGACGAAAAGCGTGCGGGTAATGGTATTCGCCTCGTCCGGTTGCTGGGCGATCGCCGCCAGCGCCTGCGCCGCCGCGCGGGCCTCGCCCAGGGCCGGTCCGATCGAACCGATCGCGATGGTCAATCCGGCCGTGACGATGGACACGGCGCCGATCAATCCAAGATTATCCATCTGTACCTCCAAATTTGGGGTTATCATTGCAAGGCATCGGTATGGTCCGTCGCTTCCTCATCGGCATGCGGCTGCATCGCGGACGCGATATAGACCATTGCCAGAATGGCAAAGATGTATGCTTGAATCAGCCCGGTCAGCAGACCCAGCAACTGCATGATGATTGGGAAGAAGAAGGGGGTGATGCCGATCAGGATCGCCACGATCACGGTGCCGCTCATCACATTGCCGTACAGGCGGATTGCCAGAGCAATGGTTCGAGAAAATTCGCCAATAACGTTGAACGGCAGCATGAAAATCGTCGGCTGAACATACTTCCGCAGATAGCCGGGCACACCGCGCTCCATGATGCCGTACAGCGGTACGGCGATCAGGACGCACAGCGCGAGCGCCGCGGTCGTCGACAGCGAGCCCGTCGGCGGCTTGAAGCCGGGGACAACCGCCAACAAATTAGACGCCGCCACAAACAGAAAAAGAGTGCCGATGAAGGGAAGGAATTGCCGCGGCGCCTGATGGCTGACGGAACGAATCTGATCGCGCATCCCAATAACGACAACCTCGAGCAGGTTTTGCCAGCGGGACAATTTTTCCGTGTCGGAAATCCGCAGGGTGATAAGCCGCGACCCGATAGCCAAAATCGCCATCACCACCCAGGTGAACGCGATCGTCGCGTTGAGCGAAAACGTCTCCCATTGCACGACAATGATGGCATCGGTTGTAATTTGCATCGGCCGGCCGCTCCTATGGGTTCAAACGCGGCTTCGGATTAGCCGGCACAGCCAGGCGCGTCGCGACGAAACGGGCGACGGCAAATCCCAAAAGGCCGATCAGCAGCCTTTCCCAACGCCCGTCCATGACCAAGTACAACCCTGCAAGCGGCAGGGCGACCCGCAATGCGGCGCTGCCCAACAACCCGATTGCCGGATACCGCATCCGCGGCAAACGCCGCACGGTCATCCAGAGCATCGCCGCATATCCCGCCCCCAGCGCGAGCCCCGCAGCGAAGACCGATGTCAGACCGACTATTTCAAACCCCATCGCGCTCACTCCTGTGGATGTCGCGGCAACACATATCGGACGGACGGCAATCCGTTAGTCATGCCGGCTCTCCCGCTTCACCCAGTACCAGGCGTTGACGCATCCGAGCGCCGCACCGATGAACAGCAGGGTAAGGGTCCAGGAAATCCGGTCCTGCAATCGTGCATCGATCCACAAACCGAGAACGATACCGATAATCGTCGGAACCGCGACGGACCATCCGACCAGACCGAACATGCCGAGGCCGAACCAAACGTCGCGCCGTCCCTGTTCCCGCGCTTTCAGTTTGCGTTCGGCTTTTTCTCCAATTTCACGGGCAACGGCTTTTTCACTGCCCTCTGGCGCGCCGGGTTTCGATGCAGCCATCAGAGTCGTTCCCGCAATTCGATGAACCGGCGAACGACGCCCGCTTCGAGACGCGCCAGGGCGCTCCGCGCCGACCGCTCCCGATCGTCCAATTCCAAGAACCGTTCCTGCACGATTCGCCGAAGCGACCGCAGGTCGTCGCCGGAAACGGCATTCCGGGTGGAAACGCGAACCTGATCCCCGTGCTTTACGAGCGTCCCCTCGTCGATGCCCAAATACTGTTCGTTTCCGTCGAGATCGACGAAGACCAGCACCCCCGGCACCAGGGCGGCGGCGAAATCGATG
>CAYYBI010000183.1:0-2884 GCA_964469835.1 uncultured Rhodospirillaceae bacterium | reverse complement strand
GGTGGTCGACCTCGGCTGCACGGTGGCCCTGCCCTCGTGCCGTGTGGTCTGAGGATATATCTCGCGGTAAGCCTGCTCGAGCGCCTCGTGCTCCTGGTCGATCAGCGTAAAGGATACCGGGCCCGGAATCGCATCCGCTTGTAGGTAATTGGAAACCTCCTTGGCGGGTCCACTTCCGATGCTCGTGATATGCGTGGCCGCGTTTGCCCTGCGACCCGTGATCTCATCAGAAATAATCTGCTGTATCATCCGCATGCGCGTGCCGATGAATTCGCCGACCTCGAGTCCGGTGCGGTGCAGAAGTTTTCCGGTCGCGGTCTCTCCCTCATGTTGCCACGCATAGAACTGGTTCATCACCTGATAATCGCCCGGATAGCCAAGCGGTTTCTCGTAGCTGCGGCGCCAAATCGGCCCATCCATAAACTCGGGTGTCAACACGAGTTCCGTAAACCGCTTGGTCGCCCGCAGGCGATTCGGCTCGGCCATCAAGGGTTCAACCAAGGCGTTGGCGTGCTCCCAGTGATCTCGCCATGCAGGGATGATTCGTTCTTCACAGATCATCAGCGCCTCGTCAACCGGACCCTGCGCTGGTGGAGAAGAACCGTTGCCACGCGACTCGTGACGCTCCAAAATAGCGCGGAAATTTCGCAGCAGATGCAAAACATCGGCAGTAAGCTTACGGTATGCGGGATCGACCAAACTTGGCTCTGGGGCCACGCCGCGGTCGATTTCAAGATCTAGCAAAAGGCGGTTTCGTTTGTGGATGACATCGGCGATATCAAGGTAGTCCGACGTCAGGCAAAGGCCGACACTGACTCCGCATTTCTGGCGGCCGATGCGGCAAACGCGCGCCTGTCCTTCGTGTAAAACCGTATCATCAAGCAACAGCCGCACAGAAAACTCCTCCCCGATTCGGGGAGCCCACAGCGACGAACCCGAAGCAATCGCGCTGAACCCGGTCATGCTTACGTCTTCCAGCGCCAATTGGGTATCGTCGATTTCCACCTTGGCGGTCGCCTGTGGAAACAAATCCCGCGCCTTGAATCGCTCTGCCCTGTAAAACACACGTCGGCCAGATGCGCCGGAAAGGCGCTCGTACGTATGCATATCACCCTGCCTTCAAAATTCCTGTCCGTTTACTCATACGATCCTCGCCGATTGCCCCACAACGAACGAGGAAAGTATTCGTGATTCTTCATTCAATGGGATATCGATTTTAACCCATTGCACTTTAACGAAATTTTCTAGATGCTACTCCGAATTAAGAAAAAGTGTAAAGCGATTTTTTACGATTCGCAGTAGAGATATTATTTATTTTCACATGACTTCGAAATCCCACCCCTTGGCGAACTTAGCTTTGTATTCATTAACAGATCATATTTCCTAGGCCAACAGGCATGACCCCATTGCTCCATACCACGGTATGACAATACGATATGACGGGATTATTGCAAAGGGAAATTCCTGACTCTTTTTCCCCAATTAGGATAAGTGGCACAGCGCGCCGGAAACGGTGGTTTTTTCGCAAGCATCTGGGAATAATACGGGTTTGGGGAAGCTGACCGCACTTTGGCCGGCGATCGGTACTCACAACCTGGTTCCGGGAATACGCGCGGGGGCCCAGTGCCAACAAGGCATATCAATCGTGGTTCCGCAGGGATTCCAGCGCCATCCGTATGATGTGCGGGTGCGTGGCTCGAATGGCGCGGCACGATCCGCGGCATCGTTATGCGTCCATCGGTCGCATCGTCACCGCACCTCCCCTCAGAGATTCTGCCCTCACTTCTGCCGTGCCTGCAGGCCGTCGACTCGATTCGGATCAACCATTTAAACACGCCTTCGATATTCGTGGATTTCCCGATGAGGCGGCCGCGTTGCGACGACATGGCGGCGAACGTGATGGGCATTGCGAAGGCACTGGCATAATACCAACGCGTGGCGGTAGCTCGCTATTCCTCTATTGCCGGGCCATGCGTTCACGGATGTTCCGGACGATGGCTTCGACGGTATCAGACTGGGAAAAGGCGGCGGCGTAAAGGCCATCCGGGTCCATCAGGTAGAGATGGGCAGAGTGGTCCACGCCATAGTCATCGGAACCTGTCCCGATGTCGTCAGGCACAGCGACCTTTGCGTAATAGGCCCGGTGTGACGCCGCTGCGCTTGCAACCTGTTCCTCGCTGCCCGTCAGGCCGATGATTCTGGGGTGAAAGACGGCGACGTACGCACCCACTACGTTCGGCGTGTCGCGGGTGGGATCCACCGTTATGAAGAGCGGCTGTAGCGCATCACCGTCCGCACCAAGATCATCCATGATAAGCGCCACAGTACCGAGCGTGGTCGGACAGACATCGGGGCAGTGGGTGAATCCGAAGAAGATCAGCAGCCACGAACCGCGGAAATCTGTATCGGAAACCGGCTGGCCGTGCTCATCTACGAGTGAGAATTCGCCGGTGACGATCTCGCGCGCGATCTCTTCGGCGGTTCGCGCTTTTTCCGCCTCGCTGACCGGTGCCGGGGCCTTCAGTGTCGTGACATAGACCGCCGCAAACAATCCAACGGCCGTTGCCGCAGCAAACCAGAGCATCAGCCTCAACTTGCGCACAATCTCTCCAACCCGGTGGGCATTGTTCTTGATCCGGGAGGACATATAGGGGGTTTGCCGGCAGATTTCCCGGCGCAACATGTCGCAGACCGGCATCTTGATGGGGGAGATCCCCCTCCCGTGCGGGAATCCGGCCGAACGCCGCGTGGCCTGCCGGCCGGCGGCGGAGCGCCTTCAGCAACCGGCGTCATCCGACGCGCCTGCAGGAGCCGGCCGGGGTCATGCCCAGCATACCCCCATCTACCAGTAAAGCGGATTGCAGGTCTGCACCTGGCCGCCCGC
>CAYYBI010000182.1:0-10263 GCA_964469835.1 uncultured Rhodospirillaceae bacterium | reverse complement strand
CCCCCGAGGGGGGGGGGGAGCCTTGCCAATCCATGAATCTGCATGGTTCTCACTCCTCCAGATAACGCGCGCGCAACTTCCGCATGCCGCCAAGCCAGCGATCGTAATCCGTCGTCTTGCGGCGCAGATAATCAAGGACCTCGGGATGCGGCAGAACCAGAAATTCCTCCCGGTCCATGGTCTCGACCACGCAACCGGCGACCACATCGGACTCGAGCATGCCGTCGACGGCGGCGACCTTGCCTTCGCGGCCGGCAGTCATCGGCGTGCGCACCGCTTGCGGACACAGGACCGAGACGTGAACGCCTCGGCCGCCATAGGTAATAGAGAGCCATTCGCCGAGCGCGACGGCGGCGTGCTTGGTCACCGAATAAGTGGCGGAATCCACATGCGACAGCAGACCGGCGGCCGACGCCGTATTGACCAGATAGCCCTCGCCCCGCGCCGCCATCTTCTCCGCCACCGCGCGCGCGGCGTAGACATGCGCCATCACGTGAACGTTCCAGTTCAGTTGCCAGTCCGCATCGGGCACCGCGATGTCGCCAAGATCGCAAATCCCCGCATTGGAACAAAAGATGTCGACCGGGCCGTGCCCGGCCTCGGTCCGCGCCACCAAATCCTGGACCTCGGCCTCGCGGGTCACGTCGCAGACCATTGGAACTATGGGCACCGCGCCGCATTCCGCCGCGACGTCTTGCAGTGGTCCTTCCTCGCGGTCGGCGGCGATCACCGCCTTCGCCCCTTCGGCGGCGAACCGCCGCGCCATCGCCCGGCCGATGCCGCTCGCAGCCCCGGTCACAATCGCCACCTTGCCGTCGATCTTCATGTTCTTGCTCCTTCTGCCCGGCATTGTGCCGGCTCCAACCTGCCCAGCCGGCGCAACGCCCGCAAGCTCAACAAAAAAACGCGCCGCCCGGTGGGGGCGGTGCGCATTCTTGAAATATGGAATGTCATAAGAGACCTGAACGCCGGCCCCCAGATCCGCAATCCGATTACCAAGGGTCCATACCGTGGTGTCGGCCTAAGACGAAGCAATCCCCAAAATGCGAAATAGCGGGGCACTCAGACCGCCAGCCGACATTAATTACCGCGATCACCGCGCGGCCAGTTACCCCGGGCGAGCCGGTTTCGGGAGCGTAAAAGTCAGTTAGATGCCATCCAGAATGGCTTTTTTCCGGGAATTATATTCTTGCTTCGTAATAAATCCCTTGCTTGCCAACGTGTTCAACTCACTCAACTTTTGCTCCACGGATTTCGTCCCGGATGCCGCAGGCGCCGGTGCGGCCCGTGGCGCCGGCGCGGCGGCCTGCGGCGCGGGCTGACGGTAGGTTCGATCCATCTCGGCCTGTGTCCGCGCCCGGTCGCGCCGGACGAAGCCACCCACCACGTGACTGGTCACCATGCCGCCAAGAAATGCAGCGCCATTGCCCGCTCGCGCCGGCGTGCTCTCATAGGCCATGCCGGCGACGACAATCAGCCCGACGGCAAGCCACTTGACCTGCCGGGTAAGAAGAAAATCACTCATCGCTTTCATCGCGTTGCCTTTCGTTGGGTCCCCCATGGGGAATCGCGGTTCGTCAAAATGAAACGCCAAAGGTGCATATCGGTTGACCGTGCGTTTTGGAAGGGCGCCCGGTCATTTCTTGCACCGAAACAGCGCCTCCTTCTTTACCTGGTCCCCGATCAAGCCGAAGGCCTCGAAACTGTTGGCCTTCTGGTTGAAGACCAACACTTTCACGAGGAAATAATCGAAGTATCCTTTGAATTCCTTCAACGTCCTGTCGAACCTCTCGGGCGAGGTCACCAGGTGAAGGACCAGTTCATCACCCGAATTCCGCCAGAACCCGGTCGAATCGGTTACACCGAACCGGCGGGATTCGAATGTGCCGTTGGCGCGGAACACCATGTGCTCGAATTCCTTCAGCCCGCAATTCTTCTGATTGACGATGGTCCAGACCCCGGCCAGATATTTCGGGGTAATCTCCGCCATGGCGCCACCCGCCGTGAATACCGATGCCGTCACGCACACCAGCAGATAACGCATCATCCTTTGCAACATTGTCCCTGTCTCCCTCCTAAATTGTTTTGCTTTGACCTTGCGGAGCCGGCACCGGTACATCGCGCCAATTTCCATCGGCTCGATAATTCGCATTGCAGTGCCGCACCGCCGTGGCCGGCGGTCAGTTATCCATTTGAATGACGATGCCGTCGGCGCCCAGCGACAAGGCCACACCTTTGCGTTTGGTGGCTATCCGAAGGTAGACCCCATGGGTATTCTCAAGCACCATACCGCCCTTGCCCACCGTGCCGAGAACGATCCCCGCGCGGGCCTGACCGTATACGCCGGGGAAGTCGGCCAGTTTCTTCATATCGTAGACCTCGCCATGGGCATCGATCACGGAGATACCAATGCCACCGATACCCAGCCCCGAAATCCGGAATGGGTAGGTCTTGCCTTTATAATGGAGCTTACCCGTGCCGGCATTGGCGCTGCCGATAAAGGCGACCTGGAACTGTTCCATCGTCACGGTGCCCACTTGAACGGGCTTCTTATCCGCCGCGAGACCCTGTGTCGCGAAAACGGTGGCACACAAAAGGGCGAGTACCGCGCCAAGGCTCCGTCCGTAGCGTGTTATTGTAGTGTGTCTTTTCATGTTCGTTTTTCCATTTTTGATTCTTCGGTGCACCGACTGAAAGCCCCTCGTTTGGCATAATAGCTGATTTCTACTCCCGAATGAAACGGAGGCGCCACTCAGCTTCGAAGAGCGGTATAAATTACAGGTCTTGTTGATCTCGGCGATATTCGCTTCGATCTGTGTGTGTCGTATTCGCCACTCGCGACCTTGAGTTTATCTCCGCCGGTTCCAATGACAACCCCGATGACGACGCCGACCCGCGCGACCGATCATGCGTCCATTCTCGCAGCCAGCAAGAAAGGATCTGCGAAATGCGCTGCTATGCCTTGGAAAATTGGGGTGGCATAGGGGACTTGAACCCCCGACCTCTAGATCCACAATCTAGCGCTCTAACCACCTGAGCTAATGCCACCATAATAACGAATTGCCTGATGTAATCCGGTGTGCGGCGGGCGTCAAGGATAGGGTTCACCGCCCCCGGCTTTCGCTCGACTCACCGCTGGTGTAGAAGCTTGGTCGGGCAAAAAAACGATAAACGTGTGGGGAGGCCGATCATGTTAAAGCTCGCCGAGAACCTGTCGCGGCTCGGCACCGAGACCGCGTTCGAAGTGCTGGCGCGGGCGGCCGCGCTGGAAGCCCAGGGCCAGAGCATCATCAACCTCGGCATCGGCCAGCCCGACTTCAAGACGCCGGACCACATCGTCGAAGCGGCGATCCAGGCGCTGCGGGACGGCCATCACGGCTACACGCCGGCGAACGGCATCCTGCCGTTGCGGGAGGCGGTGGCCGCGGACCTGCACCGCCGGCACGGGGTCGAGGTCAATCCGGACCATGTAGTGGTGCAGCCGGGCGGCAAGCCGACCATGTTTTTCGCCATCCTGATGTTCGGAGAGCCGGGCGCCGAGATTATGTATCCCGATCCGGGCTTCCCGATCTATAAATCGGTGATCGACTATTCCGGCGCCAAGGCCGTGCCGATCGTGTTGCGCGAGGAGAACGGCTTCGCCTTCAGCGCCGAGGAAGTGCTGTCCCAGATCACGGCCAAAACCCGGCTAATTATCCTCAACAGCCCGGCCAACCCGACCGGCGGCACGGTCGCGAAGGCCGAGTGGGACCGGCTGGTCGATGGTCTCGCCGCGCATCCCGACGTCGCCATTCTGTCGGACGAAATCTACAGCCAGATGCTCTATGAAGGCCGCGAGCATGTGAGCCTGCTGCAATACGGCGATCTGCGCGACCGGATCATCATGCTGGACGGCTGGTCGAAGACCTATGCGATGACCGGCTGGCGGCTCGGCTACGCGGTCTGGCCCGAGGCGCTTGCCGAACGGGCGACACGGCTCGCCGTCAATTGCCATTCCTGCGTAAACGCGCCGACACAGTTCGCCGGCATCGCTGCGCTGGAGGGGCCGCAGGACGCGGTGCACGACATGGTCTCGGCGTTCGACGAACGGCGCCGGGTGATCGTCTCGGAACTCAATCAAATTGCCGGATTCCGCTGCGTCGATCCGGGCGGCGCCTTCTATGCGTTTCCCAACATCGAAGGCACCGGCTTGGATGCCCGCACGTTGCAGGACAAGCTGTTGACGGAAGCCGGCGTCGCAACCGTCGCAGGGACGAGCTTTGGCGATTATGGCGAAGGCTATATCCGATTTTCCTATGCCAACAGCGTCGAAAATATTCGCGACGCGATCGCACGCATCAAACAATGCCTGCAATGACCGCCCACAATATAGGCACACGGTTAAATTTTAGGCATTCGGACATGAGCCATACGACGGCAATTCCAGCAAAACCCGCGGTTTTCCAAAATCCGTTGCCCCTTGCCGTTCTGGCACGGCACATGCTTATTCTCTTGTCGAACGCACTTTGTTTGTGCGCGGCGGCCATGCCGTGCACCGATCGTCACGAATATGGGAAGCGATCATCACAATGAAGAAAATCGAAGCCATCATAAAACCCTTCAAGCTCGATGAAGTGAAGGAAGCGCTGCAAGATGTCGGCATTCAGGGCATCACGGTGATGGAAGCCAAGGGATTCGGCCGCCAGAAAGGCCACACGGAACTTTATCGCGGGGCCGAATACGTCGTCGATTTCCTGCCGAAGGTGAAGCTTGAGGTGGTCCTCGAGGAAGGCCTTGTCGACCGGGCGATCGAGGCGATCCAGAACGCCGCGCGGACCGGCCGGATTGGCGACGGCAAGATCTTCGTGTCGGACATTGGCGAAGCCATTCGCATCAGGACCGGGGAGCGTGGCGCCGAAGCGGTTTAAGGCTCCGGCCGGCCCCTCACCTTTCGTTTAAATTAAAGAAAACTCCGTAACAGACTGACTCCGAGGAGAAAAATAACATGTCGGATGTGGCAAACGCACTTAAGATGATTAAAGACAATGATGTCCAATACGTCGACTTCCGGTTCACCGACCCGCGCGGCAAGTGGCAGCACACGGCGCAGCACGTCTCGACCGTCGATGAGGACGTCTTCAAGGACGGCATCATGTTCGACGGCTCGTCGATCGCCGGTTGGAAGGCGATCAATGAATCCGACATGATCCTGATGCCCGACGCGGCGACCGCCGTGATGGACCCCTTCGCCGAACAGCCGCAGATGATCTTGTTCTGTTCGATTTACGAGCCCTCCACCGGACAGCCCTATGGCCGCGACCCGCGGTCCGTGGCGATGAAGGCGGAAGCGCACCTCAAGGCGACCGGCATCGGCGACACCGCCTATTTTGGCCCGGAAGCGGAATTCTTCGTGTTCGACGACGTCCGGTTCGAGGTTTCGCAGAATTCCACCTTCTACGCCATCGATTCGATCGAAGGACCGTACAATTCCGGCGCCGATATGCCGCCGAGCAACCCCGGTCACCGGCCGAAGGCGAAGGGCGGCTACTTCCCTGTCCCCCCTGTCGATCACGGCACCGATCTCCGGGCCGAAATGGTGACCACCATGGTCGAAATGGGGCTGGAGATGGAAAAGCACCATCACGAGGTCGCGCCCTCTCAGCATGAATTGGGCATCAAGTTCGGCACCCTGGTGCGTAGTGCCGACAACATGCAGATCTACAAATACGTGACGCACATGGTCGCGCACCGCTACGGCAAGACCGCGACGTTCATGCCGAAGCCGGTTTTCGACGACAACGGGTCCGGCATGCACACCCATCAGTCGATCTGGAAGGGCGGCAAACCGACCTTCGCCGGCTCCGGCTACGCCGATCTGTCGGAAACGGCACTGTTCTACATTGGCGGCATCATCAAGCACGCCAAGGCGATCAACGCCTTCACCAATCCCTCGACCAACAGCTACAAACGGCTGATCCCGGGCTTCGAAGCGCCGGTGCTGCTCGCCTATTCGGCGCGCAACCGCTCGGCCTCCTGCCGTATTCCCTATGTGACCGGCCCGAACGGCAAGCGGGTGGAGGTGCGCTTCCCGGATCCGGCCGCCAACCCGTATCTCGCCTTCGCGTCCATGCTGATGGCTGGGCTCGACGGGATCGAGAACCGGATCCATCCCGGCGACGCGATGGACAAGGATTTGTACGACCTTCCGCCCGAGGAACTCGAGGGTGTGCCCACGGTCTGCGGATCGCTGCGCGAAGCGCTGGAATCGCTAGACGCGGACAGGGAGTTCCTGACCAAGGGCGACGTGATGTCCGACGACTTGATCGATGGTTATCTCGACCTGAAATGGGAGGAAGTCTTCCAATTCGAACACGCGCCGCACCCGGTCGAATTCGCGATGTACTACAGCGTGTAACGGCCCTCGACCGAGATCTTCCCTTAAAAAAAAAGGGCCGCCAATCCAGGCGGTCCTTTTTGCAATTCCGCGGTCGTCGTTACCAGCCTAACGGGGCACCTTCACCCGCAACGTCTTACCGCCGGTGCCATGGACCGAGTCATGGGCGCGAACCAACACCGCATCAACGCCGGCCGGGATCCGAACGCCGGACAGCGAACGGGTAAAGGGCTGCTCATCCTCATGCGGGTGAAACAGGGTCCGCGTGCCGAGGATCGTTTTCCCATCCGGCGACACCACGTCCCATTTGTTCGCGTAGTGCTTCCACCCGGTATCCGCATGTTTGACCGTCACGTCGAAACTGTATGTGCCGCCGCCATCCTTCCGCGCCTCGACTTTCAAGACATCCGCCTCCCCGGCATATGCCGGCGCCGTGAGGCCGGCTGCCAGGCACATGGCCACTCCCAAAATCATTCTATGCATGCGGTACTCCCTGATTCGAAGACGCCATCATAGCGCAGGATGCGACACGGCATCACCAAAGATCGCGTCCGTCCGGCGCCGAGCCCTCGGTAATTCGTTGCATCAAGCAGTTACTTGTATATCATTGATATATATATTTATAATACGCAGATGGTTGTGAAAATTTCGCGGCAACCCGCACTCGATCATAACTATTCGTTAAGACCAAATGGGTTGAAATGATACAATTCGAGCGCGACCGGCACGGGTGAAAACCGGCGGCTCAACACGCAATAGTCGGCCTGAGCAGTGAAACGGCCGAGACGCCGGTCCGTCGCCCGGACAGACGTCTGAAGAGGGGAATATTGTGAAGCTATTCCGTGACCTGCACGGCAATCTGGCCGCCGGTGCGCGCGTCGCCGGATTCATGCCGGTCGACCGCTGGCAGTTCAGGCCGAGTCCCGACCAATCCGTTCTGCTCGTCACCCTATTGTCGCTTGCAGGTATCTTTCTTTCCTTCGCAGTTACAAAGCCTGACCGCGTCTTCAACAGCTTTGGTCTCGCCACGATCGGCGTCACCAGCCTCGCGTTGCTGCTGTCCTGCTATGCCGTAGCCCGATTGCACCGGCGCTCCTATGAGTTCGCAACGATTCTGGCGGCGGCCGCCAGCGCATTGACCATCATCTACATCCTTGCAGGCGTAGTCCTGCAAGTGCTTTGGGCGGCCGGGCCGTACCTGACCGGCAATAATCTCGGCGTCCTTCACGCGGTCATTGCCAGCCTCTGCCTGATCGCGATCATGCGTGCCGTGCACCTCGTTTTCGGTGGATCTTTGGCCAAGGCCGGCGTGCTCGCCGCGCCGATGCTTGTCCTGATACTGTCTTACAATTTCGTGCCGAAGGAAGCGCTGTGGATCTCGATCGCCGAGGAACCGGAATCAGTGGAAACAGCGGTTGATTTCGATCCCGATGTGGAGGCGACCTACTACCGGCAGCCGGCATTGCTGGCGGCGGCAACCGGCGCGCTTGCGCCGCAACGCGAAGACGCAGTCGATCTTTACTTCGTCGGCTTTGCCGGGCACGCCCATCAGGATGTCTTCATGAAAGAAGTCCGCGCCGTGCGCGGTTTGTTCGACAAGCGGTTCGACACCAGGCATCGTTCGCTGCTGCTGATCAACAATCCAACGACGATCGACAGCGCACCGCTGGCCAACCGACACAACCTTACGGTCGCATTGCAACAAGTCGCCGCCCGAATGGATACCGAGCAGGATATCCTGTTCCTGTTCCTGACCTCGCACGGGTCATCCTATTTGCTGTCGACAAAATTCTACCCCTTGGGGCTCAATGATCTGACAGCCGATGACCTGAAGGTGGCCCTTGCGAAATCCGGCATCAAATGGCGGGTCGTAGTGGTGTCTGCCTGTTATTCCGGCAGCTTCATCGACACGCTCCGCGACGCCAATACCCTGGTGCTGACCGCATCGAGTGCAACGGCGAATTCATTCGGCTGCAGCGATCTGGCCGAGTGGACATATTTTGGCAAGGCCTATTTCGACGAAGCGCTGCGCCAAACCTATTCCTTCGCCGACGCCTTCGACACGGCGGTAAAATCCATCGCCGCACGCGAAGAGTCGGAACAGTTGAAGGCGTCGGAGCCGCAAATCCATATGGGTGACGGCATCCGACCCCTGCTGCAACGGCTCTCTGATCGTCTGAGCGGCCATGGTGACGGTCAAATCGCCGAACTCCCGTAAGGATAGGGAAACCCCTATTTTGCGGCACAAATATTCGTACAACAAAAACACAAGATGTTGTGGATTAATATCTTCAAATCTACTGCATCGTGCTTGCGTTACGCTCCTGCGCCCATATAATCGCCGCCATGCCAGAAGATCTTTTTGACAGCGCGCCCAAGCGCAAAACCTCAAGCTACTCCGCCAAAGATATTGAGGTCCTCGAGGGGCTCGAACCCGTACGCCGCCGCCCAGGTATGTATATCGGCGGCACCGACGAACGCGCCATGCATCACCTAGCCGCCGAGGTCCTGGACAACGCGATGGACGAGGCGGTGGCCGGTCACGCGAGCCGGATCGAAATGTCGCTGGAAGCGGATGGTTTCGTGACCGTGCGCGACAACGGCCGCGGTATCCCGGTCGACCCGCACCCCAAATTCAAGAAGAAGTCGGCGCTGGAAGTCATCATGACGACGCTGCATTCCGGCGGTAAATTTTCCGGTAAGAGCTACGACACTGCGGGCGGCCTGCACGGTGTAGGAATCTCCGTCGTCAATGCGCTTTCCGATACCATGACAGTCGAGGTCGCGCGCGACCGCAAGCTGCACGTGCAAAGCTATGCGCGCGGCGCGCCGAAGGGGCCGCTCAAGAAAGGCGGCGAGGTGAACAATCGCCGCGGCACCACGGTGAGATTCCATCCCGATCCGAAAATTTTCGGCGATAAGGCCGCATTCAGGCCGGCGACCCTGTACCGTATGGCCCGTTCGAAGGCGTATCTGTTTCGCGGTGTCGAAATTCGCTGGAACTGCGACGCCAAGCTCCTCAAAGGCGATGATGAAACGCCGGAGAACGACAAGCTGCATTTCCCGGGCGGTTTGCAGGACTACCTGGCCGCGACCGTCGACGCGCGCCCGACCATCACGCCGAATGCCTTCGCCGGCCGTGTGACCAACGGCGTCGGCAAGGTCGAATGGGCGATCTGCTGGCCGCAGGATGAAGACGGTTTCGTCAACTCCTACTGTAACACCATCCCGACCCCGCAAGGCGGCAGCCACGATTCCGCGCTGCGCTCGGCGCTGGCACGGGGGCTGAAGAACTACGCCGACATGACCGGCGCGAAGAAGACGTCCGTAATCACGGCGGAAGACGTGCTGGGCGGCGCCTGCGTAATGCTGTCCGTCTTCATCACCGATCCGCAATTCCAGGGCCAGACCAAGGAACGGCTGAGTTCACCGGCCGCCGCCAAACTGGTCGAAGGGTCCGTGCGCGACCATTTCGAGCTTTGGCTGTCCGGCGACCCGGTGAGCGCTGGCGATCTGATGGAACGCGTGCTCGAACGCGCGGACGAACGCCAGCGCAAACGCAGTTCCCGCGATCTCGCCCGCAAATCGGCGACCCGGAAACTGCGGCTGCCCGGCAAGCTCACCGATTGCTCGCAAAGTTCATCGGCCGGCACCGAGTTGTTCCTGGTCGAGGGCGACTCCGCCGGCGGCTCCGCCAAACAGGCGCGCAACCGGGCAGACCAGGCGGTCCTCCCCCTGCGCGGCAAGATCCTCAATGTCGCCAGCGCATCCGCCGATAAAATGGCCGGCAACCAGGAAATCGCCGACCTGATCCAGGCGCTCGGATGCGGCACGCGCAGCGACTACAGCGGCGATAAACTGCGCTACGAGCGCATCATCATCATGACCGA
>CAYYBI010000181.1:0-12018 GCA_964469835.1 uncultured Rhodospirillaceae bacterium | reverse complement strand
GCAAACCACGTATTCCGGACAGCCGACGGCGGCTGCGAGTTCGCGCCCCTTCGTCAACGGACCGGCCAATACGAGGGCCGGGGTCTTGGTCTGCATCGAATGGATATCGAGCAGAAAATCCGCCTGGTCGACCAGCGGGCGGACGGCGCGGGCGCGTTCCAGCTCCCAACTGTCACGGCTACTGTCGAGGACGTCTTCCGACCATAGCCGGTTGAAATCTTCGTCGACATACCGGGACAGGCCTGGAAATGCGGGGTCAAAATTCTGGAACGCCTTGTAGTTGGTAAAACCCAAAGTCAGCTTTCCGCGTTTCGGCCGTGTGACGTTGCGGAATAGGAAATCCAGCACGACCGCGCCGCAAAGCTCATTGCCATGTGTCACGGCGGTGATCATGACATGCGGGCCGGGCCGGCCACTTTCCAGCGTGGTCATGTAGTCGATGCCCGTATTGCCGTTGCGATAGGGCGAAATGTCGGGCGGAGTAATTTCCACCGGGTAGTCATTTACGGCTGGCACGACCGCGTCTCCCGATTTGTCAGGCGCGACACAATACGGGTGTCGCCGATGTAAGGCGAGGGGTTAACGACCGCCCGAGAGAGGATCTTCCGACGGTATCTAATTACTTACAGACATGCGCCAGCAGGCGGTCCATGAAGGTTTCGCCTTTGGCGATCTGGTCGAGGCTGATGTATTCGTCCGGTTTGTGCGCCTGCTCGATGCTGCCGGGACCGCATACCACGGTCGGAATGCCGACCTTCTGTTGAAACAATCCGGCCTCGGTGCCGAAGGAAACCTTGCCGTGGTCGTTGCGTTCGGCCAGCGTCTTGGCCAGGGTCACCACCTCGTCCCCCGGATCGTTGTTGAGTCCCGGGATCGACGAGAGTTGTTCGAACTCGAAGCCGCTGGCCGGATCGAGCGCTTTCATCATCGGTTCCAGCGTTTCGCGGGCGTAAGTGTCGACTTCCGCAAACAGGGTTGCGGGATCGTGTTCCGGCAAATGGCGGAATTCGAAATCGAACGTGCAGTCCTTCGGGACGATGTTGAGCGCGGTGCCGCCGCGGATCGTGCCGGTGTGCACCGTCGTGTGGGCAATATCGAACAACGGGTCGTAGGGGCCTTCCGCTTCGATGCGCCGTGCGATGCCTTTCATGAAGGCGATCAGTTCGGCGGCGTACTCGACCGCATTCACGCCCTTCGGCGCCAGGCTGGAATGCGCTTCCCAGCCCCGAACGTGCGCCCGGTAGCTGAACTTTCCCTTATGCGCGATGGTGACCTGCATGTCGGTCGGTTCGCCGACGATGCACATGGCGGGTTTGATGTCGAAGCCGTTCATTACGTCGAGCAGTCGGCGAACGCCAATACAGCCGACTTCCTCGTCGTGGGAAAACGCCAAGTGAATTGGCGTTGTCAGCCCACCTTCGAGAAACTGCGGCGCATAGGCCAGGCAAATCGCGATGAAGCTCTTCATGTCGCAGGTGCCGCGACCATATAGCCGCCCGTCTTTTTCAGTGATGGCGAAAGGGTCGCTCTGCCAATCTTGGCCATCGACCGGGACCACGTCGGTGTGTCCCGACAGCATGATACCGGGCCGGTCGGTAGGGCCGAGCGTGGCGTACAGATTGGCTTTGCCTTTTTTCTCGTCGTAGACCAGCGTTGACTCGACCCCGATTCCATCGAGGTATGTCTTGACGAAGTCGATCAGTTCAAGGTTTGACTCGCGGCTTGTGGTGTTGAAGCCGACGAGTTTATGGATCAGGTCCAGGCTCTTGAGACTGTCTGGCACGATGCCTCTCTGATGGTGGCGTACAATGACCGGTGCGGACAGCATAGCCATTCATGCGGGCCGGGCCAGAGTCTAATATCGCGATCGGCGGCCGCCGGCAGGGCGGCGCGGCGGCGTGCGGCAGGTTGGGAGAAGAATTCGATGGCTCAGGACGTCCGTTATATCAACCCGCGCACATCGGCGAGCTGGCCGGTAGATGCCGCGCTGTGGCGCGCGCCGGACGATTCCGGCTATGTCAATCTAACTCCTGGCGAAGGCATTTCGCGGGATGCAATCGATGGCACGGCGCAATCTCTGTGGCGCTACCGCGCGGCGATCCGATTGCCGGCACAGGACTATCAAAGCCTGGGCGAGGGATGGACCCCGATGGTGCCGTCGCATTGGGGCGAGACGCCGGTGTTGATGAAATCGGAACACCTTATGCCGTCGGGCTCGTTCAAGGACCGCGGCGTCGCGGTCATGCTGAACTATCTGCGGCAAGTTGGCGTCCGTGAAATCCTGGAGGATTCGTCGGGCAATGCGGGCGCCTCGGTCGCGACATATGGGGCGGCGCTCGATTTCGACTGCCGAATTCTGGTGCCGGCATCCGCGCCCGCGCCGAAGCGCTATCAGATGGCCGCGATGGGAGCCGATGTCGTCGCCATCCCCGGCAGCCGTGACGACGTTGCGCAAGCAGCGCTCGACCAAGCGGACAGCCGGTTCTACGCCGGCCATAACTATCAGCCCTATTTTCTGGAAGGCACCAAGACGCTCGCATTTGAAATATGGGAACAGCTCGGATTTCAAGCGCCGGACTGCGTCGTCATTCCGCTGGGAAAAGGCAGTAACGTGATCGGCTGCCATCTCGGTTTTGCCGAACTCCTGGCGCGCGGCGAAATCGATCGAGTGCCGCGACTGTATGGTGTGCAGGCGGCGAACGCCGCGCCGTATTACGCGGCCTATGCCGCCGGCAGTGAAGAGCCGGTTCCGATCGAGACTACGCCGACAATCGCCGACGGTATCGCCTCCGCCAAGCCCATCCGTCTTCGGGAGGTCCTGGCGGCAATGCGGCCGACGGGCGGCGCCTGTCTCGCGGTTACCGAGGACGAAATCGTTGCCGCATTGCGGGACTTCCTGGCGAAAGGATTTTTTGTCGAACCGACCACGGCTGCCGCGGGTGCGGGCCTCAGCAAGTTGCTCGCCGACGGTCGGGTGCGCAGGGACGAGCGGATCGTCGTGATCTTGACCGGCAGCGGACTGAAGGCGGTCGAAACCATCGGCCGCGTTCTCGATCTCGGTGTGGAATAGCGGCTCGCCGGTTGGCGGATCAACCCAGCACTTGGTCCAGCACCCATTTGTCGAATGCGTGGGACAAGGTTTCCATATGGGTAAACCGTGACGACGCGGTGATCGGCGCGCGCAGGCCCAGCTGCTGATTCTCCACGGCGACGTTGTCTTCCGGCAGGATAACGTCCATCCGATAATAGTACCGCTCCGCCTGTTCCGCGAAATCGTTGCGGTCCAGCCGGTCTTTTGGAAAAAACGAGGCGCCGACCACCTGCATCGCTTCCGGTCCTTTCGGATGCAGCTCGAAAATCCACATACAGTCGATTGTCCACGCCATCATCGTCGTCGGATAGATGCAGGGATAATAGGTGCCGGTCTTGTACCGGTCCGTCAGCGTCTCGGTCGGCGGGAAGCCGGTCTCGCCCGCCATCAGTCCGCGGCTGCCTTCGTGGCTGGTGAAATGGGTGATGTATTGACCCCTGGTTTCCTCATGGCTCGAGCGCGCTCGCTTGGAAACCGTTTGCCGGTTCAATGTGCTGCCGTGCACGAAAGGGATGTGCAGCGAATCATTGAAGTTCTCGAAATGCAGTTTCCAGTTGCCCTTGACGTCCCAGGTGACGCGCCGCGTACACACCAAATTCTCCGGATCGTACGCGGCGCAGTTGGCCGGCAGGTCGCCGAGCCAGTCCGCCAGAGGACCGGCGTCATCGTCGAAGGTCACGAACAGGAATCCGGCCCACGTTTCCGTCCGAACCGACAGGAGGGGCAGGTCGTCGTGGCGGAGGTGCGCGTCCTGCTCGATCAACGGAGTCGCAATCAGCCGGCCGTCGGTGGCATAGGTCCATGTGTGGTAAGGGCAGGTGAAGGTCTTGCAGTTGCCGTCGCCCCAGGCGATTCGGGAGCCGCGGTGGCGGCAGGAATTGTGAAAGCTGCGAATTTTTCCATCCTCGGCGCGCACCAGGATTATCGGCGCGCCGGCGATATCCAAAGTGAAATAATCGCCGGAATTGGGCAGCTGGCTTGCATGACCAACATAAATCCAGGCCTTCATGAAGATTTGCTCCACTTCGGCCTGGTACCAGGATTGGCTGGTATAGCACCAGTTGGGAAGCGGCGCGGCGGTCTCTGGCGGTTGGCGCACGGCGGCATAATGATCGGGGTTCAGGATATCGAGCGGTTCGGCCATCACGAAATCTCCGATCTTATGCAGTTTCGCTCAATAGAGTGCCGGTGTTGGAATTCGGTGGCAAGCGGCGGGGCCCGGCGGGAGACGCAATAGAATTCCGTGCCCGAGCGTCCAAAAAGTCCCGCTGGCGGCCAATTTGACCGGATGATTCCCAATTAGGTTTATCATCTTGTTGAACAATCAACTGATTTACTCCTCCATTCGGGTAAAGCCTGGGTATATCGAATAAGTTTCTCGTCTGAGCCCCACATTTTATTGAATTACCCCGTTAGGTAGGACATGCTCACTCCAGAACCGGATCTCAGGGGTGAGAGAAGGGGTGTCCTGGTGCTCTAACGAAATTGGCATTCGGGAAAATTAAGGTCAGGGAGCAACCAATGCTTAAGAAATGCCTTCAGTTTCTCGCAACGATCGCCGTTGCCGCGTCCGTTTCGTCGGCCGCCGTGGCGGAGGAACTCCGCATCGGGATCTTTTCGGAGCCATCTTCGATCGATCCGCATTTTCACAATCTGGGGCCGAACAACGCCTTCATGGCGCATATTTTCAGCCGATTGGTGGAAATGGATAGCAAGCAACGGTTGCAGCCGGGGCTTGCGGTATCGTGGAAGCCGGTCGGCGACACGACATGGGAATTCAAGCTCAGAAAGGGTGTGAAATTCTCGGACGGTTCGCCTTTCACCGCGGACGACGTCATCTTTTCGTTCGATCGTGCCGCGAACTATGTCGGCGGCAACTCAAGTTTCCGCACCTATCTGAAGGGCAAAACCTTCAAAAAAATCGACTCGCATACGGTGCATGTGATTACCGCGGCGCCGTATCCGCTGATGCCGGTCGATTTGGCGCAGCCTCATGTCATTTCCTCGAATGCCAAGGGCTCCGGTAAGAAGGACGTCAACAAGGGGCTGACGACGAAGGACTTCAATACCGGCCTCGCGACGAGCGGCTCCGGTCCCTATAAATTCGTGGAATGGAAAAAAGGCGATCGTATCGTTCTCGTGCCCAACCCGAATTACTGGGGTAAGAAGGCCGAGTGGAGCAAGGTTACCCTGAAACCCATTCCCTCCGCGCCGACCCGCGTCGCGGCGTTGTTGGCAGGCGATGTCGATATGATCGACAATGTGCCGACCACCGATGTGGAACGGCTGAAAAAGGATCCGAAGGCGAGCCTCAGTTCGGGCATTTCCAATCGCGTGATTTACCTTCACATGGATCAGTTCCGGGATGAATCGCCGTTCGTTACCGACAAGAATGGCAAACCGATGAAGAAGAATCCGCTGCGCGATGTGCGGGTTCGCAAGGCGATCTCGAAACTGATCAATCGGGACGCCATCGTCGCGCGCGTCATGGAAGGCCTGGCGATTCCCGCCGGGCAGCTTCTGCCCAAGGGCTTCTTTGGCGTTTCTTCGAAACTATCGCCGGAGAAATTCGATCCGCAGGGCGCCAAGAAGCTGCTCAAGGAGGCCGGCTACCCGAACGGTTTCGGGCTTACCATCCATGGACCGAACAACCGCTACATCAACGATGCGAAGATTTGCGAAGTCGTTGCGCAGATGCTGACTCGCGGCGGAATTCCGACCAAGGTATCGACGATGCCGAAGAACGTGTACTTCAAGCGGGCGTCGAAGGGCGGCAAAAACAAATCGCCGGAATTCAGCTTCTTCCTCGTCGGTTGGGGATCGGGTACCGGTGAGGCGTCATCGCCGCTGAAGTCGCTGCTGACGACGCACGACAAGTCGAAAGGCTTCGGCGCGTCAAACCGTGGGCGGCATTCGGATCCGGCCTTTGACAAGCTGGTTGTCGAGGCGCTGGCATCGGTCGACGACGCCAAGCGGGCGAAACTGCTGGCAGAAGCGACCGAGCTCGGGATCGGTAAGAACCAGGGCATCATTCCGCTGCACTACCAGGTGAATACCTGGGCGACCAAGCCGGGACTGAGTTACAATGCCCGGACGGACGAGCGGACGATTGCAACGGACGTTCACCGGACTAAGTAAGCGGGTTAACGGAACGGGCGGCTCCTAACAGGGCCGCCCGATCGCTCTAAGGTCAGCGGGACGAGTTCAGCGATGTCGGTTTTCATAATTCGGCGTCTCATTCAGGCGGCATTCGTGGTCATCGCAATGTCGATGCTCGTCTTTTCCGGCGTCTTCCTGGTCGGCGATCCGGTCGAAATGTTTGTCAGTGACGATGCGGATCAGGAAGACCGGCAGCGGGTGATAGAGTCGCTCGGTCTCGACAAGCCGTTCCACATGCAATACTGGATTTTCCTCAAAAACGCGGTGCGCGGTGATCTGGGCGATTCCTTCGTGTTCAACGAACCGTCCCTCCTGCTGATCCTGGAACGAATGCCGGCGACCATGGAGCTTGCGGTCGCTGCATTGCTGCTTGCTGTCTTTCTCGGGATACCGCTTGGCATGTGGGCCGGTCTGCGGCCGGATTCCATAGTCAGCAAGAGCATCATGGCCAGCTCCATCCTGGGATTCAGTCTGCCGACCTTCTGGGTCGGCATCATGTTCATCATTATCTTTGCGGTGGTGCTTGGCTGGCTACCGTCGGGCGGGCGGGCGCCGACCGAGGAATTTCTGGGCCTTCAGGTCAGCTTCCTGAGTTGGAATGGGCTGGTGCACCTGTTGTTGCCGGCGGTCAATTTGGCTTTGTTGAAGATATCGCTCGTTATCCGGCTGACCCGCGCCGGCACGCGCGAGGTGGTCCACCAGGACTACATCAAATTCGCGCGGGCCAAGGGCGTCGGCGATGCCCGCATCATTTTCGTGCATGTGCTGAAAAATATCCTGATACCGATCGTCACCGTGCTCGGTCTGGAATTCGGCTCTTTGATTGCCTTTTCCGTGGTGACGGAGACGGTGTTTGCATGGCCCGGCATGGGTAAGTTGATCATCGATTCGATCAATCAACTCGATCGGCCGGTTATTGTCGCCTACCTTATGATCATCGTATTCATGTTTATTATCATTAACCTCGTGGTCGACATCCTCTATTCGATCCTTGATCCACGGGTGCGATTGCGGGACGTGCAGGCATGACTATTGCCACAGAACAGGCGCCGCTCGATGGCGCCCTGACCGGCGAAACACTTCCCGTCAAGGAAGAGACGCCGTTTCAGCGTTTCGTTTCTGATTTTTGCGAAAGCAAGCTCGCGGTGGCCGGGTTTGGCATATTCTTGTGCATTCTCTTCATCGCCGTGTTCGCGCCGTGGCTCTCGCCGACCGATCCATATGACCTGGCGTCGGTCGATATCCTCGACAGCCGTTTGGCGCCGGGCGAAAAAATGATAACGGGTACAACGGCGGTGCTTGGAACCGACGGGCTCGGGCGCGACATGCTGAGCGCCATGTTCTATGGCTTGCGCATTAGTCTTGGCGTCGGCGCGATGAGCGGCGTCATCGCACTCTGCTTCGGCGTGTGTATTGGCCTGGCGGCAGCGTATTTCGGTGGCCGCGTGGACAGCATCATCATGCGGATCGTCGATCTGCAACTCAGCTTTCCGACTATTCTGATCGCCCTCGTGTTGCTCGCGACGCTCGGCAAGGGCGTCGACAAGATCATCATCGCGCTGATCGTCGTGCAGTGGGCGTATTATGCGCGAACCGTGCGGGGAACCGCCTTGGTCGAACGCCGCAAGGAATATATGGAGGCGGCGACCTGTTTGGGGCTGCCGCACCGCCGTGTCGTGTTCAAGCATCTGCTGCCGAACTGCTTGCCGCCGCTGATCGTCGTGGGCACCGTGCAGGTGGCGCATGCGATCGCGCTCGAGGCGACACTGTCGTTTCTCGGGATCGGCCTGCCGGTGACCGAGCCGTCGCTTGGCCTGCTGATCTCGAACGGTTTTGAATATATGGGGAGCGGCAAGTACTGGATCAGCATTTATCCGGGCATCGCCCTGCTGATCACCATTGTCAGCATTAACCTGGTCGGCGATCGGTTGCGCGACGTCCTCAATCCGCGTCTCTCCCGGTAGGATACGATGGCCGACAATCAGCCGACCTTGACCGTCGAAGACCTCAAAACCTATTTCTTCACCAAAGGGGGCGTCGCCCGCGCGGTGGACGGCGTTAGTTTCAGCATCAACCGGGGTGAGGTGATGGGACTGGTTGGCGAGTCCGGGTCGGGCAAGTCGGTGACCGGATTCTCCATCATGGGGCTGGTCGACCCGCCGGGTGAAGTGGTCAGCGGCCGCATCCTGTTCCAAGGCGAAAATCTGGTCGGTGCGAATGACGAGCGTATGCGGGAATTGCGGGGCAGCCGCGTCGCCATGATTTTCCAGGACCCGATGATGACGCTGAATCCGGTGCTGCGAATCGATACACAAATGATCGAGGCGGTTCAGGCGCATGAGAAGGTCGATCGGCGCACCGCCTTCGAGCGCTCGCGCGATGCCCTGGGGCAGGTCGGCATTCCGTCGCCGGAAGAGCGCCTGAGTGCCTATCCACACCAATTTTCCGGCGGTATGCGGCAGCGCGTGGCCATTGCTATCGCCCTGCTACACCAACCCGAGCTGATTATTGCGGATGAACCGACCACGGCGCTGGACGTCACCATCCAGGGGCAAATTCTGTTCGAGGTACAAAAACTCTGTCGCGAGCGCGGTATGTCCTTGATCTGGATTACCCACGATTTGGCTGTGGTCGCCGGGCTGGCCGACAAAATTTGTGTGATGTATTCCGGCCGGATTGTCGAAACCGGCACCATTGACGAAGTGCTCGACGGACCCCTTCACCCCTATACCAAGGGGCTCATCGGGTCGGTGCCGAGCCACAACAAGCGGGGTGAGGAGTTGGCGCAAATTCCCGGCATGGCGCCGTCGCTGCTCGATATCCCGAGCGGTTGCGCCTTTCATCCCCGGTGCCCGCGCGCCGATGAAGCGTGCCGGCGTCAACCGGAGTTGTCCGCGCCGCTTCAGCCCAACCATCGGGTCCGTTGTATCCATCCGCATTTGGAGCCGGCTTGATGACCGGCGCCATGGTCGAGCTGGAACACGTTTCCAAACGCTTCGTGAAATCTTTGGATCTCGCCGAGAAAATCGTGAATACGCTCGGTGGAAATCTCAAGGAACAGGTCGTGCACGCGGTCGACAAGGTCGATCTGGCGGTAAACGACGGCGAGGTGGTCGGGCTGGTTGGTGAGTCCGGTTGCGGCAAGTCGACGCTCGGCCGGGTTATTGCCGGCATCCATGCCGCATCGGATGGGGTCGTACGGTTCCGTGGCCGGGACGTTGCGGAAATGTCATCCGCGGAGGCCAAGGATTGGGCGCTGCAGGTGCAAATGATCTTTCAGGATCCGATGTCCAGCCTGAACCCGCGGCTGCGGGTGCGCGAAATAATTGGTGAGGCGGCCCAATATCACGGCTTGGCGACGGCCGATACCTTGGACGACTACGTCGATGAGATGATGCTCCGTGTCGGACTCGACCCGTCCTTCAAGCGGCGATACCCACACCAATTTTCCGGCGGTCAGCGACAGCGTATCGGCATCGCCCGAGCATTGGCGGTCAGGCCGTCCTTTCTGGTGTGCGACGAGGCGATCGCGGCGCTCGACGTCTCGATCCAGGCGCAGGTGATCAACTTGTTCACGCGGCTGCGCGAAGATCTCGGGCTGACCTATCTGTTCATCAGCCATGATCTGGGGGTGGTCGAACATCTATCGGATCGGGTGGTCATCATGTATCTCGGGCGCGTCGTCGAAACCGCGCCGACCGAGGAGTTGTTCAAGCAACCTAATCATCCCTATACGACGGCGCTTCTGCACGAAGTGCCGCGCATCGATAACCGAGGCCGGAATTTTATGCCGGTGAAAGGCGAAATTCCGTCACCGATCGACCCGCCCACCGGTTGCCATTTTCATCCCCGTTGCCCGCACGCAATGGAAAAGTGCCGTGTGTCGCAGCCGACCATTCGGGAAATTGCGCCAGGCCGCTACTCAGCATGTCATTTGAATGAGCAATCATAGGCTTTCGACGGATACCGGCTCGCCGCCGGACATTGACTGCGTGGCGGGGGTATTTTCTTATTTGAAGGCGGTCGGGCCGGCATGTCCGGTAATTTTTGATTCACCGCACAGCGGTGCGGACTATCCCGACGATTTTGACCATATCGTGCCGATTGACCGCATCCGGCGCGCCGAAGATATGTTCGTGGATGAACTGTTTGCCGCAGCACCCGATCATGGCGCCGATCTGATCGCGGCGTTGTTTCCCCGCAGTTATGTCGACGTTAACCGGGCGATCGACGACCTGGATCCGGCGCTGTTGTCGAGCCGTTGGCCGGGGCAACTGGGAACGGGTGAGAAAGCGCGGCTTGGGCACGGATTGATATGGCGGCTATGTCCGCCGGATATCAATATCTATGCCCGGAAACTGTCGCCGGAAGACGTGCGCCGGCGTATCGACCGGTACTGGCGGCCCTATCACGACCGGTTGCGGCAATCCATTGACGCGCTGCACCGTCAATTTGGCGCGGTCTGGCATGTAAACTGTCATTCTATGCCGTCGGGGGCGAAAGGCTATTTCCTCAACGGCGCCGGCCAGGTCGATTTTGTGCTCGGCGACCGGGACGGTACAACCTGTTCCGCCGAATTTCTGGGCATGGTGCGCGAAACCTTGCGCCGGATGGGATACACGGTGAAGGTCAACGATCCTTACAAAGGTGTTGAGCTCGTGCGCGCGTATTCCGATCCGCCCGCAGGGCGGCACAGCCTGCAAATTGAGATCAATCGCGCGCTCTATATGGATGAGGTTAGCTTCGAGTATTTGCCCGGATTCGATTCGCTGAAACGGAATATCGACGAGCTGATCGGCACCGTTTGCGACTTCGCCCGCGATCGCGTTCGGGCCGATGCCGGCGCGCTACCGGCTACGGCTGAAATTGTTCCTTGACGATGCGCTCCTCCAGCGCGTGCTCGGGATCGAACAGCATCGTAACGGAGGCTTCTTGGTCCTCGGTGACTTCCACCCGCACGACGTCGCGGACTTCGGTGTAGTCGGCGCAGGCGCTAACCGGGCGTTTCTCCGCCTCCAGGATTTCAAAAGTGATGTTGGCGGAATGCGGCAGCAGCGCGCCGCGCCAGCGCCGCGGGCGGAACGCGCTGATCGGCGTCAGGCAGAGGATATCGCTGCCGACCGGGACGATCGGGCCGTGCGCGGATAGATTGTAGGCGGTGCTGCCGGCGGGGGTCGAGACCAGGACGCCATCGCAGATCATTTCCTCCAGGCGAACCACACCATCGATCGATATGCGTATTTTTGCGGCCTGCTGGATTTGACGCAGTAACGAGACTTCGTTGATCGCCGGCGCGGATTCGACGCTGCCGTCGCTTCGGGTCGCTACCATCAGCAGCGGTTTAAGACGTACCGCTTCGGCCCGGGCCAAGCGTTCCGGGATGCTGTCCAATTCATAGGCATTCATCAGGAAACCGATCGAGCCGCGGTTCATGCCGTAAAAGGCAACATTCTCGGCCTTGTGTTCGTGCAAGGTGTGAAGCATAAATCCGTCGCCCCCAAGGGCGATGATTATGTCCGCTTCTTCCGGCGGGACGTGGTCGTAGCGTGATTCCAACTCGCGTTTGGCGTCGATCGCTTCGGGATTTTCGGCTGCGAGAAAGGCGATATTCTTGTTCTTCATCAAGCGACCTTGTCAGATAATTTGCCGGCACGGCGGGTGCAGTATAGCGGAGCGGGATCGCGGCGCTAGCCACTGCGTTTGGATTTGCGCGAAATGAGGCGCAACGCGGATTTGGGGGAAAATATGCGGTACGGCCGGGCACTTTC
>CAYYBI010000180.1:0-10024 GCA_964469835.1 uncultured Rhodospirillaceae bacterium | reverse complement strand
AAATCAGTGATGCAAGCGGCAAACCCATCCTTTCAACGCCGGCGCAGACAACCGCCGGACGGCACGAATTCGTTTGGGACGGCAAGGATACCCAAGGCAATCCTGTACCCGAAGGGCCGTACAGCATCACTGTATTGGCCGTGGATGCGGACGATCAGCCGATTCCCGCGACCTACAGCGTGTCCGGTCGCGTCACCGGCGTCGAAATGATCAATGGCGATGCGAGCCTTAACCTCGGCGACGTCGCCATTCCGCTGACGCAGGTTACCCGTATTCGAGAGGTCAAAGATGAGGCAGGCGCTTCGTGACCGAAGTCACGGAAAGCCACGCTCCCGCACAATGAATTCAATAGAGGTACGATAACATGAGCATCTTCGGTGGATTGCGGTCTGCAGTGACCGGTTTGTCGGCGCAAAGCCAAGCTTTGGGCATAATCGCGGACAACATTTCGAATGTGAACACGGTCGGCTATAAGGAGTCGCAGTCGCAATTTTCGACTCTGGTTACCGTACAGGCGACCAAATCCCTGCACTCTCCAGGCGGCGTGACAACCAACGTACTGCGCGGCATCGAGAAGCAGGGGCTGCTGGAGGCGTCGAGTTCGCCGACCGACGTCGCCGTATCCGGAAACGGTTTCTTCGTCGTCAACGAAAACGCCGCCGGCACCGGCGATATCCTGTTCACCCGCGCCGGCTCATTCCGCCCAGATAAGGACGGTAATCTGGTCAATACGGCGGGATTCTACCTCATGGGCTGGCCGATCACGGGCGGCGTGGTACAGCAAACCAACGTGCTGAGCGCGATGTCGATCCTCAATGTGGGCAACCTCACCGACGTCCCGCAGGCGACGTCGACCGTGTCGATTGGCGCCAATCTTTCCGGTACGGCGCAGCCTGCGGACACTTTCGACCTCGCGGTGCAGGCTTTCGACCTTCAGGGCGGCGCCCATAATGTGACGCTGACCTTCAACAAAACCGTTAATCCGAACGAGTGGACGCTCGACGGATCGGTGCAGAACGCCCTGCTCCCAAATGGCGCCACCACGGGACCGCTCGGAACCGTAACGTTCAATGCCGACGGGACGCTCGGCGCGGTGGCGGCCAATGCGGCCAACGCCACACTGAGTGGAGATGACCTTGTAGTAACAATGGATTACGACAGCAATCTCGTAACGCTGGCGGATCAGGTGCCCGTAACATTCGACCTCGGCACGCTCAATCTGGTCGACGGATTGACCCAGTTCGCGGGCGCCAGCGTCCCCAATTTCGTGAACCAGGATGGTCGCCAGTTTGGATCCTTGAATTCCGTATCGGTTGGCGAAGACGGCCGGGTTACCGTATTATTCGACAATGGCCAATCGCGCGAAGTCTATCAAATTCCATTGGTTACCTTCAACAATCCGAATGGCTTGACCGAGCGATCGGGCAACGTTTTCATCGAAACCGGTTTCTCGGGGACACCGACGGCGCATGCGTCCAACACCGGCGGCGCGGGTTCGATCGCCCCGGCGGCGCTCGAAGCCTCAACCGTCGATATTGCGGACGAATTTACACGGATGATCATCACCCAGCGGGCCTTTTCCGCCAATACGCGAGTTATTACCACCGGCGACGAAATGCTGGACGAACTCGTCCGAATCATCCGATAGAAGGCGTTTCCTTCCTGCCCCCAGCGGGGCAGTTCTTTGGGCTCTCCAACCGGCCCGGCGCTACCGCCGGGCCGGTTTGCCGTGTGCCCGCATAGCAACCTGATAGTAAACAGATTTTATTCCTAGCAGCGGCGAATTGCCAAGCAACTTTAGCCATTTGTTAAAGATTGCCGCGTATAGCTAGGAGCATATTTCGATCAACTATCAGTCAATGCTGCGGTCTTCATGAACCATGCTGAATTAAAGGGCACCGTCACGGTCGTCGGCCCCGACGGAAGGCCAATGACCATCAACGATCTGCCGCCGCCGGACACGACCCGATGGGTTGTGCGCCGCAAGGCGCAGGTTGTATTCGGTGTTCAGGCGGGCCTGATTTCGCTCGAAGACGCCTGCAAGCGATATAGTCTAACGCCCGAGGAGTTTGCTACCTGGGAGCGCATGATCGAGCGTCATGGCATCCGCGGCCTGCGGGTGACACGGCTCAAGGAATATCGGGAATCCGACAAACCCGAAAAATCCGAGAAGATGGGTGCACTCAGCGATTAGCTGACCGGGCCGGATCCCGAAATCCGGTCAATCGAAGTAAAAAACTCCTCCGATTTCTCATTCGATTTATTGGTAAAATGGAATCCCGACTGAGTCGGGGATTCTAGTTTTATTCAGTTTTGGAGTTCTTCGTATCCCGAGCATTCAGGGCGAATTTTAGCGGTTTGTCTGTATAAATTCATTAGCCCGGCAATTTTTGCCTGTTTTATATTTATTTTTATTCCGAACTAGTCTAGTTTCGCCTTTAGAGTGAATTGGTGGTGCCAATGATTCATCTATTCGGCGAATCATTTACTGGAAAAAGCTTCCTTATCAACCAGTAGGTTAATTATACGGCGTTTCATTAAACGCCAAATAGAGTGATGCGAGGGGGATAGGCAAAGCACGTTGAATGCTTTTCTTGAAACGGTAAAAAACCTGGGTGCAGGGCGGTTGGCGGCCGCGGCGGGCCTTACCATCGGTCTGGTGGTATTCTTCGTCTTTTTGGCTACACGCCTCTCTACATCGCAACTGGCGCTCCTGTTCGACAACCTTGATCCGCAGGATACGGTCCGCATTACCCGCGAACTGGATTCGATGGGGCTGCCCTACGAGGTTGCGGCCAACAAGCAACAAATCCGGGTGCCGTCGGATCAGGTTGCCCGCCTCCGATTGACCTTCGCCGAACAAGGCCTACCCGAGGACGGCTCAATCGGTTATGAGATATTTGACCGGGATCAGGCCCTCGGCACATCCAGTTTCATTCAAAACATCAATCACGTCCGCGCGTTGGAAGGCGAACTCGCCCGAACGATCGCCACGATTTCCTCGGTAAAGGGAGCACGCGTGCATCTCGTCCTACCCCGCCGGGAGATTTTCAGCCGCCAACGGCTCGATCCAAGCGCGTCGATCGTCCTAAAAATGCGCGGCGTCACGCGATTGGACCGAAGCCAAATCCAAGGCATTCAGCACCTCGTCGCGACCGCTGTCTCCGGCCTGCGGCCAAACCGCATCTCCATCGTCGACGACCGCGGCACCCTGCTATCCCGCGGCGGTGGGGCCGACGACCAGGAACTGGCGGCGCTGAATGCCGAGGAACGCCGCACGACGTTCGAACGGCGGCTAAACAAAACGCTCGAACAATTGCTTGAGCCGAGCGTCGGCATCGGTAACGTCCGAGCCGAGGTTCGGGCGGACATGGATTTCGACCGGATTGTCACGAATGAAGAGATCTTCGACCCGGAAGGTCAGGTCGTACGATCCACGCAGAGCATCAGCGAAGAGAACCAGAACGCGGAGCGTGACTCCGGCGCCGTCAGCGTCGGGCAAAATCTGCCGGATAGCGGCACTCCGGACAACGCCAACAAATCCCAGTCGACCACCAATCGAACCGAAGAAGCGACAAACTTCGAGATTTCCAAGAAAATCAGCAAGCACATCCGGGAAAGCGGCAAGATAAAGGCTCTCTCGGTCGCCGTGCTTGTCAACGACCGTGTCAGCGAAGGCGAAGACGGCAAGATCAATTTTGAGCCGCGCGGACAGGAAGAACTGGCCAATATCGAAAAACTGGTCAAGTCCGCAGTCGGTTTCAACGCCAAACGGGGCGATACGATCGAAGTCGTGAACATGCGCTTCGCCGAAGCGCCGGGCTTGCTGGGCGGCGTGGACGATGGCCTCTTCCTTGGCTTCTCGACAACGGATATCCGCCGACTGGTGGAAGTGCTCATCCTCGCAGTGGTCGGAATCTTGATAATCCTCCTGGTCGTTCGGCCGTTGATCGCCAAAATTTTCGAAGCATCACCCACCGGGATGGCTCCGGCGGCGATCGGACCTGATGGACGTCCGATGCTGACCGACCAAACCAGCAACGCGCTTGGGGCGCTCTCGGGTCCGAACGAGGATGGCGCCCTAGCCCGCGCCGGCGAACCGGAAAGCGCGCTCGATGTCGACCAGGTGGACGGACGCGTAAAGGCTTCATCTCTAAAGAAAATCGGCGACATTATCGAGAAACATCCGGAAGAAGCCGTCTCGATAATTCGTAGCTGGATTTACCAGGACCAAGCGTAAGAGACACCATGCGAGTACGCGAAGACTACCGCAGCCTGAACGGCACTGAGAAAGCAGCAATTCTGTTGCTGTCCCTCGGCGAAGACCATGTGACGCGCATGTTCGAACTGATGGATGACGACGAGATCCGCGAACTCTCCTCGACCATGGCGAGCCTCGGAACCGTTTCCGCGACGCTGGTCGAGCGGTTGTTCATGGAATTTGCCGAGAAGATTTCCTCGACCGGCTCGCTGGTCGGCACCTACGACAGCACGGAACGATTGCTTGGCCGCGTGCTCGGCGGCGACCGCGTCGGTCAGATCATGGAAGAGATTCGCGGCCCGGCCGGCCGCACCATGTGGGACAAGCTCGCAAACGTTAATGAGCTGGTACTCGCAAATTACCTGAAGAACGAATATCCCCAAACAGTCGCTGTCGTGCTGTCCAAGATCAAGCCGGACAATGCGGCGCGGGTGCTGGCCTGCCTTCCCGAAAGCTTTGCCATGGAAGTCATCATGCGCATGCTGCGCATGGAAGCCGTCCAGAAAGAGGTCATCGACGATGTGGAACGCACTTTGCGTAACGAATTCATGTCAAACCTCGCCCGCTCCCAGGGCCGCGATGCACATGAAGTGATGGCTGAAATATTCAACAATCTGGACCGCAGCACCGAAGACCGGTTCATCTCGATGCTGGAAGACCGCAACCGCGATGCGGCGGACCGGATCAAACAACTGATGTTCACCTTCGAAGATCTCGCCAAGGTCGATTCGGCCGGCATACAGACGCTCCTGCGCTCCGTCGACAAAGACAAACTCGGCATAGCACTGAAGGGTTCGTCGGAGATCGTCCGTGAGTTGTTCTTCAACAATATGTCGGAGCGGGCAGCAAAAATCCTGCGCGAGGATATGAACGCGATGGGACCGGTGCGGCTGCGCGATGTGGAAGAGGCACAAGTCGAGATGGTTCTCGTAGCCAAGGATCTTGCATCACGAGGCGAAATCAACATCTCCGAGGGCGATGCCGAAGACGAGCTCGTCTATTGACCCAGCGATCAACCAAAACACCTTTGGAGGATTCCAGGTGGATCAAGAAACACGGCTGATGACCGAGGAAAAATCGGCACGCCGATTCTTGTTCGAAACATCGTTCGACACCGAGCCCGAGGTCGATACGCAAAACGAACACGAAGAAGAACAACCGCCGGAACCGACTTTCAGCCAGGAAGAGCTGGATGCTGCGCGGCAGGACGGCTATCGCGATGGCCACGAAGCTGGAATGGCGGAGGCGCTTGACACCATAGAAGCGGCCATCGCCGCACATCTTGAATCCATATGGTCGCAACTGCCCCGCATCGAGCAAGCCCAGACCGCGGCGCACGAAAAATTGGCGCGCGACGGCGTATCCCTGGCCACGACGATAACCGCGAAAATCCTACCCACGCTGGCAATGCGGCACGGCACGGACGAAATCGAAGCACTGGTCACCGATTGCCTTGCTCGGCTGGTGGAACAACCGAAGATCACCATTTCGGTAACACCCACCGCCGGCGCGGCATTGACGGAAAAGCTTGACGAATTCATCGAAAGATCAGGATTTGAAGGCCGCTTTGTAATTCGCACCGAGGAGGAGATGGGGCCCGCCGATTGCCGCCTCGAATGGGGCGACGGCACGGCCACACGGAATCTCGACATTGTCTGGTCTGAAATCGACGCCACGGTGAGCCGGTTTCTCTCAAACGACGTCGGCAGTCCTGAGATTGACGACGCCGGGAAAAAGAGTCCGGACGACGAGGACGAAGCACCGCCTCCCGCTGCCGCACAGCCGGTTAACGACGACGCCAACCCTTTGGAAGCGGAGGCGGACACGGACACAGCAATCGGCTCGGTGGCCGACGCCGACGCAAACAATCCCGATATCGAGCCGAGCGCATGAGCATCCCTAATTTCTGGAGGCAGCAATGGCGGAAGACGAAAATCTAGAACTGAACGAACTCGAATCACCCCCCGATGCCGAGACCAGCCCCGACGACCCACATGATACGGGCGAGTTGAAAAGCACGGGAGATCTCGAGGCAGTTTACGACATTCCGGTGCAGGTCTCGGCTGTTCTTGGCAAGGCTACGATGCAGGTCAATCAACTGCTCAAGCTTGGCCGCGGCGCGGTCGTCGAACTCGATCGGAAAGTCGGCGAAGCGATAGACATTTATGTCAACAATCGTTTGGTGGCGCGCGGCGAAGTCGTGGTGGTCGAGGACAAACTCGGGGTGACCATGACTGAAATCATAAAGTCCGACCGCACCACGTAACCGCTACCACCGAGATCGGAATCCCATACGCATGGCTTACGGCACGGATACAGTAGGACGAGCCCGAACATCGGCCCCGCTGGAGGCGCCGCGGGCGCGCCGGTCATTCGATATTGCAACGGTATTCGGAATTTCAGCGGCGACAATTCTTATCGCAACGGCAATCATTCTCGGCGGCTCGCCTGGCGCGTTTATCGACTTGCCGGCGATATTCATCGTCCTCGGCGGCACCTTTGGCGTAACAACCGCGTGCTTTTCCATTCAGGACATGGTCGTTGCGAGCGGGGTGGTGTCTCAGGCCTTCCACCGCTCGTCGCACGACCCGTCGTCCGCCGCGCGGCATGTCATACAGCTCGCCGACATTTCCCGGCGCAGAGGCATGCTCTCGCTCCAAGACTATCTCCCGGATTTAGCCAAAAGTGGTCTCCTGTTCCGGGGAATTTCCATGGTGGTCGACGGCAACGCCGCCGACGATGTCGAACGCATTTTGCAGCGCGCATTGCAATCGACAACACAGCGGCATATGCGCACCGTCGGCATATTGCGAAAGGCGGCGGAAATTTCGCCGGCGATGGGATTGATCGGCACGCTTGTCGGTCTGGTGCAAATGCTCGGCAACCTCGAAAATCCGAGCGCCATCGGTCCCAGCATGGCGGTCGCGCTCTTGACGACCTTCTACGGGGCGGTGCTGGCGAATGTCGTGTTTACACCACTCGCCGCGAAGCTGGAGCGAAACGCAGTGGAAGAAATGCTGATTAATCAGCTTTATTTGATGGCTTCGGTCTCTATCGCCCGGCAGGAAAATCCGCGCCGACTTGAAATGCTGCTCAATACCGTCCTGCCGCCGGGACACCGCGTCGCATATTTTCGTTAATCGATGGAAGGTGACGCGGCCGGCAAGGCCGAGGCAGGAAAACTCCCCGCAATTCTGGAACCACGGGATGAATAAATGAGATTGTTGATCGTAGGCGACTTGGATGGACACATCACCACCGCCGGAAAAATCGCGCTCTCGCGCGGCGCCAAGGTGAGCCACGTGCATTCGGTAAGCGAAGCACTTTCGGCGCTGCGGTCAGGCCGGGGCGCGGAGCTCTTGATGATCGACGTCAAACTGGATATTGGCGCGCTTGTCACGCAGCTTGCCACGGAACGCTTTAGTATCCCGGTCGTCGCGTGCGGCATCGGCACGGACGCCGATATCGCTGTCGCAAGCATCCGGGCCGGTGCCAAGGAATACATACCCTTGCCGCCGGACGCCGAGTTGATCGCCGCCGTGCTGGAAGCCGTATCGGAAGAAAGCAGCACCATTATCCACCAGGATCCGTCAATGCGGACGGTGCTGGACCTGATCGACAGGATTGCCCCATCCGATGCATCGGTATTGGTGACCGGCGAATCCGGCACCGGCAAGGAGCTAATGGCGCGGCATATTCATCTGAAAAGCAAACGCGCGAAGAACCAGTTCGTCGCCGTGAACTGCGCGGCGATTCCTGAAAATTTGCTGGAATCCGAACTATTCGGCCATGAGAAAGGGTCATTCACCGGCGCCATAGCGCGACGCATTGGAAAATTCGAGGAAGCGAATGGCGGCACCTTGCTGCTGGATGAAATCAGCGAGATGCACCCGCGGCTTCAGGCCAAGCTGCTGCGGGCGATCCAGGAGCGTGAAATTGACCGGGTCGGCGGTAGCCAGCCGGTTTCGATCGACGTGCGTATCCTCGCTACGTCCAATCGCAACCTGGAAGACGCGGTGAAGACGAGAGAATTTCGCGAAGATTTGTTTTTTCGATTGAACGTGGTCAACGTACAGGTCCCTCCGCTGCGCGAGCGTCCTGAGGATATCATGTTGCTCGCCGAATTCTTTTCCAAGAAATACGCCGCTGCGAACGGCGTCGCATATCGGCCATTCAACCACGAAGCCACGGCCCGGCTGTCCGGCCACACCTGGCGCGGCAATGTCCGTGAATTGGAGAACACCATTCATCGCGCAATTTTGCTGGCGCAAGGCGACGAAATCGACAGTGACGCAATCAGCCTGACCCTGACGCAGGAATCATCCGAGGGAAATGCCGCAGCGTCCGAGGCCGGCGCAGGCGCCCGGATGATCGGCAAAACCGTCGCCGAAGTTGAGCGCGATCTGATAATCGAGACACTGCAGCATTGCCTGGGCAACCGCACGCACGCGGCCAACATTCTGGGAATCTCCATTCGCACTTTGCGCAACAAACTGAAGCAATACACGCAAGAAGGCATCAGTGTCCCCATGCCGGGCGGAATCTGATCCGCAAACGATCAAGTATCGGACTTGGATAAGCAGTGACTGACACCACCACCGAACCAGGCAGGGCCGACCCGGCAACCGCTGCCACGGAGGGACTCCGGGAGTCGTTTCGTCCACTCGCCATGCTGACCCGGCGCAATGACATCGCGCTTGCCCTGGGTATCATCTGCATTCTCGTCGTGCTGCTGCTGCCGATGCCGACCTGGATGCTGGATTTCAGTCTTGCCCTGTCGATTACCTTTTCGGTGGTCATTCTGATGGCGGTGCTGTTTATCCGGACGCCGCTCGAACTCAACACATTCCCAACCATTCTGTTGCTGGCAACCATGTTGCGGCTGGCGCTGAACATGGCATCGACCCGATTGATCCTGTCGGACGGCTATCAGGGAACGGCGGCCGCGGGACACGTCATCGAGGCATTCGGCAACTTCGTCGTCGGCGGCAACTACGTAATTGGCATCATCATCTTCGCGATCCTGATCATCGTGAATTTCGTCGTTATCACCAAAGGCGCCGGCCGCATTGCCGAGGTCGCGGCGCGCTTCAGCCTTGACGCAATGCCCGGCAAACAGATGGCGATCGACGCTGACCTCTCCGCCGGTCTGGTCAATGAAGACCAAGCCCGGGACCGGCGATCGACGCTCGAGGCGGAAAGCGCATTCTACGGATCCATGGACGGCGCCTCCAAATTCGTCCGCGGCGACGCCATCGCCGGCCTGCTGATCACCTTCATTAATATCGTCGGCGGCATCATCATCGGCGTCGCCCAGCAAGGTTTAAAACTTGGCCAGGCGGCGGAAACCTACACGCTGCTGACTGTTGGCGACGGGCTGGTCACACAAATACCGGCGTTAATCGTCTCCACCGCCGCCGGCATGCTGGTTACCAAATCCGGTGTTTCGGGGGGCAAGGAAACCAAGGTCTTCGAGCAACTCGGTGGCTATCCCACCGCGCTCGGCATGTGCTCGGTCGTTCTATTTTGTATTGCCCTGCTGCCGGGCATCCCGTCCATACCCTTTGTGCTCCTGTCCGCATTCATCGGCGGGATGACCTATATGGCTTACCGCCGCGACCAGTCCGCCGAGGCCGAACAGCGTGAAAAAGAAAGCATCGCCGACGCGCCGGAAGCGAACGCCGAGGAACCAATTTCAACGGCGTTACAGATTGACAGCATCCGTCTGGAGTTGGGATACGGCCTGCTCGCCTTGATCAACAA
>CAYYBI010000179.1:0-4815 GCA_964469835.1 uncultured Rhodospirillaceae bacterium | reverse complement strand
GATGTCTTGCGCGCGGCCTTCCGGCCTGAACGGATCGAGGTCGGGGAGCATCTCCGGGGCCGAATGGAATGACGCAATGGACCGAGGAAATCGACCCGGTAAACGGCGATTTCAGGGTCCAGCTGCGCATCAGCAAGGTGCTTTATGAGCGCCAAACCGAACACCAGCATATTTTGCTGATTGAAAACAAGACCTTTGGTCGGGTTTTGTTCTTCGATGGTATCGCTCAGCTAAGCGAGAGCGACGAATTCATCTATCACGAGATGCTGGTGCACGTGCCGGTGCTTGCGCATGGCGCGGTCCGGACCGTATTGGTCATCGGCGGCGGCGATGGCGGTGCGGTCGAGGAGTTGTTCAAGCATAAGGAGATCGAACGCGTCGATCTGGTCGAGATCGACGCCGCGGTGGTTGAGCTCAGCAAGGCCCATTTGCGGGGAATCTGCGGCGATGCCTTCGAAGATCCGCGACTGTGCCTGACCATTGGCGACGGGGTGGAATTCGTCGCCCAAGCCGATGCCCGGTACGATCTCATTTTGATCGATTCAGCGGACCCGCCAGGTGACGTCAACGTCCTGTATAGCGAACCGTTCTATCGCGATTGCGCCAAATGCCTGGCGCCCGGCGGCGTTCTCGTGACCCAGAATGCGCTCCCTTTTCTGGACAGGGACTGGCTCGGCAAGCCGATGGCACGGCTGCGGAAAATCTTTGTCGACACCACGTGTTATCAAATTACGGTGCCGAGCTTTTATGGCGGTTTCATGGCGTTCGGCTGGGCCACCGACAATGCCGAGCTGCGGCGGCACGACCGGGATGAGCTGGCCCGGCGGCTCCAGGCTGCGGATTTTTCGGCGCGCTATTACACGCCAGAAATTCATCGGGCAGCGTTCGCTCTGCCGCCTTATGTGCTGAATATGCTCAAATAATGCCCGGTCGTATACCGACGGAGTTGTGGGTGAAGGCGCATGGCGCGCGGTGCGCGGCGGCCGGCATACCGATGGTGGTCGTGAAGCGCGGCGATGCACATCGCGGCCTCGTCATCGTCAAGCTATACGATCGCGAGGTGGGCGCCCGCGTCATCACGCAAATCCGCAACCTCGACGGCGACCTCGTGTGGAACGCGGCGCTGGAGGATCGCTGGGTGCCGGAAGCCGAGGCCGATGAATACATCGCGCGCCAGGCCTCATACGACCCCGATATCTGGATTGTCGAGCTGGAATACGACGACGAAGAAGGATGGTTTCGCGGCGTCGTGGGCTAGGCACGCGGGCGGGCCGGCGGCGCTTGCTGACCCGTCGCGATCCGTATATTTCTTTATATAAATCAAAATGGAAGGCGGCCGCATAAGCGGGCCGCCCCGACGGGAACACCGGGGCAGGATGGAGAGCGATATGGCAAAGGAACTGCATCACATTATCGGCGGCAAATCGGTCAAGGGTACGAGCGGCCGGTTCGCCGATGTCTTCAACCCGGCGACGGGAGAGGTTGCCGCGCGTGCGCCGCTGGCGAGCGCCGAAGAAATCGATGGCGCGGTCCGGATCGCTGCGGACGCCTTTCCCGGATGGGCGGCAACGCCGACGCCGAAACGCGCCGCGGTGATGTTTGCGATGCGCGAACTGGTGACCGCGAATATGGGCAAGCTGGCCGAATTGATCGGCCAGGAACATGGCAAGACGCTGGAGGATGCGCGCGGCTCGATCCAGCGCGGCATCGACGTGCTCGAATTTGCCTGCGGCATTCCCCATCTGATGAAAGGCGAGCTGTCGCCTAATGTGGGCGGCGATATCGACACCTATTCGATCCGCGAGCCGCTCGGCGTTGTCGCCGGGATTACGCCGTTCAATTTTCCGATCATGATCCCGCTCTGGATGGGCGTCATGGCGGTCGCTTGCGGCAACGCGTTTATTAACAAGCCCTCCGAACGCGACCCTTCCTCGGCGATGCTGCTTGGGGAACTCTGGAAAGAGGCGGGGCTGCCGGATGGCATCTGGAATGTCGTCAACGGGGATAAGGAAGCGGTGGACGCGCTGCTCGTGCACCCGGATGTTCCGGCAATCAGTTTCGTCGGCTCCACCACGGTCGGTGAATACGTCTACCAGACGGGGACCGCCAACAACAAACGCGTGCAGGCCTTCTGCGGCGCGAAGAACCATCTGATCATCATGCCGGACGCCAACATGGATCAGGCGGCGGACGCCTTGATGGGCGCCGGCTACGGTTCGGCCGGTGAGCGCTGTATGGCGATATCGGTTGCGGTTCCCGTTGGTGACCAGGCGGCCGAGGAGATCGTCAAGCGTCTGACGCCGCGGGTGCAGGGCCTTCGGATCGGACCCTATAACGATCCGGACGCCGATATGGGCCCCTTGATCACCGCCCAGGCCAAGGAGCGTGTCGAAGGGTATGTCGCCAGGGGTGTCGAGGAAGGCGCGAGCCTGGTCGTCGATGGCCGGGGTGCGTCCCTGCAGGGATACGAAAACGGGTTCTTTACCGGCGGCTCCCTGTTCGATCATGTCACCACCGACATGTCGATTTATCAGGATGAAATCTTCGGTCCGGTGCTGAGCGTCGCCCGCGCCGGAACCTTCGACGACGCGGTGAAGATGGTGAACGACCATGAGTACGGCAATGGCGTTGCGATCTTCACCCAGGACGGCGACGCCGCGCGCACCTTTGCGAACCAGGCCGACATCGGCATGATCGGGGTGAACGTGCCGATTCCGGTGCCGATGGCATTCCATCATTTCGGCGGTTCGAAACGCTCGAAGTTCGGTGACACCCAGATGCATGGGCCGCAGTCGGTGCATTTCTTCACGAAGATGAAGACGATTTCGGCGCGCTGGCCGAGCGGTATTCGCGAAGGCGCACAGTTCACCATGCCGACGAACCGGTAGAAGGCATCAGGCCGTTCGGCTGCGACGATTGAAAATGCGGTAACGGCAAGCCGGTTGCCCGGTCGCCGGTGCCGGACGCCGTATTCATCGGTCCGACGCCGGCGGGTAGGATGTGGCTATGTGATCCGCTGACGTATCGCCGCGGAGACGAGTTCACTGATGACGACGACGAGAAGTATCGAAATCAGCATGACGCCGACCTCGCGCCAGGCGAACTGGTTGATCGAGGAGTACAGTATGATGCCGATGCCGCCAGCGCCGACGAAGCCGAGCACCGTCGACTCGCGGATGTTGATATCCCAGCGATAGACGGTGGTGCCCCAGATCACCGGCAACACCTGTGGCAGCACACCCAACCACAGCACTTGAAGGCGCGAGGCGCCGGTGGCCTCGATCGCCTCGACCGTGCCTTCATCGATCTCTTCGATGGCCTCTGCAAGCAGCTTGCCCATGAATCCGATCGAGCGTGCGGCGATCGCCCAGATGCCTGCAATCGGACCGGGACCGAAGATCGCGACGAACAACAGGCCCCACACCACCGTGTTGACCGACCGGGAAGTAACCAGAATAAACCTGCCGATAAACCAGGTGACGCTGTTGAAGGTGGTGTTGCGCGCCGAAAGAAATGCGATCGGAAAGGCGATGACGAAGGTGATTATGGTGCCGAGTGTGGCGATGTGGATAGTCTCGACAAGCGGGTCGAGGACCTCGGCGAAGAACGCCCAATCGGGCGGGAACATGCGTTCGAACAGATCGCCCGCCTGGGTGTGGGCGTCGAGGAAATAGAACCAGGGAATTTCAAGCTGGTTTACCGACCACACGGCGATGAACACGATACCAGCGTACCACGCGTAGCGTATTAGCGTCTCACGCGGGTTGAAGCGGCGCCAGACCTCGGGATATCGCTTGGCATGCTCTTCGACGGTCATCGGAGCTTGCCCCTGATCCAGGCGCTGAAGAATTCGCCAATGAATACCAGGGCGACAATGGTAAGCAGGATCGCCAGACTGAAGTCGTAGTCGTAGCGGTTGAACGAGGCCTGCAGCACCTGACCGATGCCGCCCGCGCCGACGATGCCGACCACGGTGGAATGGCGGATGTTGGCGTCGAGCCGATAGATCGAGACGCCAAGGTAGCGCGGCAGGATCTGCGGCGTGATGGCGTAGATCAGGAATTTCGGGAAGCTGGCGCCGGTCGCGCGGATTGCCTCCATCGAGCCCGGAGGCAGGTTCTCGATATCCTCGGCAAGCATTTTGGAGATGAAGCTGAGGCTCGCCACGATCAACGTCAGCACGCCGGCCAACGGGCCGAAACCGAAGATTTTGACAAAGATTATGGCAACGATGACTTCGTGGAAGGTGCGGGTGATGACAATGATCCCGCGAGCAATCAGGTACACCGGCCGCGGTGCCAGGTTGCGTGCGGCGCAGAGACCGACCGGGATCGCCAACGCCATGCCGAAGAAACTCGCGGCGAAGGCCATCTGGATGCTCTCGCCGACCCCTTTTAGCAACAGTTCCCAGCGCGAGAAGTCGGGTGGAAGCATGCGTCCGAACAGGGTGCCCGCGCGCTCGAAACCCTGGGAAACACGGCTCCATTCGATTTCGAGTGAGCCGATCGACCATAATAGATACAGCACCGCCAGCGCCATAGCGCCGCGTTGCATCAAGGGATTGGAAATCAGGCCCGGCCGTTTCCAGGTGGTCGGCCAACGATCCTGAAGGTCGGCCGGTGCGCTCATCCGGCCGCCGCCTCGCTCTCCAGATCGCCGCGACGGGCGCGGCGGTCATCGCGGCCGTCGTCTTCTTCATCGTCTTGGCCGACGGTGGTGCTCCAATCCTCCTCGCCATAAATTTCGGTCAGCACGCTTTCGTTCAGCGCATCGGGCTTGCCGTCGAACACGATTTCGCCGGCGGCGAGGCCGACG
>CAYYBI010000178.1:0-18945 GCA_964469835.1 uncultured Rhodospirillaceae bacterium | reverse complement strand
TCTTCCTCGAGCGCGGCATGCCGACCGGCAAGGCGATCCGCAAGATCCCCTTCCTGATCCCCCTCACCTATCAGTGCACCATGGTTGCCCCCTCGAAGACCATCGTCGACGCCTCGGTCGACGCGGTCGGCGGCGATGTCCTGAGCCTCGCGTATCTAGCCGGATTTCCCCCCTCCGACCAGCACTGGTGCGGCCCCTCCGTCGTTTGCCACGCCTACAGTCAGGAAGCGGCGGATCGCGCTGCCGACGCCCTGGCCGCGCTGGTCGAACGGCTGGAACCGGATTTCGCGGTGCCGGAACTTGATCCGGACGCCGCCGTGCAGGAAGCGATGAAAATTGCGGCGAGCGCGAGCAAGCCGGTAATCATCGCCGACACCCAGGACAATCCGGGCGCGGGCGGCACCTGCGACACCACCGGCATGCTGGCGGCGCTGGTCCGCAATGGCGCGGAGGGCGCCGCGCTCGGCATTTTCCTGGATCCGGACGCCGCCAAGGCCGCCCATGCTGCCGGCGAAGGGGCGGAGATCACCGTCTCACTCGGCGGCCGGGGCGGCATTCCGGGCGATGCACCCTATGAGGCGACCGTCGAGGTCGCCAGGCTCGGCGACGGCCAATTCACTTGCACCGGGCCCAACCTGGGCGGCCGCAGGATGGATATCGGCCCGATGGCATTGCTGCGCATCGGCGACACCGGCATCGTCACCGCGAGCAAACGCGCGCAGGCGTCCGATCAGGAAATGTTTCGTCATCTGGGTATCGAGCCGGCGGAGCAGAATATCCTGGTGCTCAAGAGCACCGTCCATTTTCGGGCGCATTTCCAGCCGATCGCCGAGCAGGTGCTGGTCGCGCTGGCGCCCGGCGGACACATCTCGGACACACGGCAATACGCCTACCGGAAACTCCGGCCCGGAATCCGCCTGACCCCGCTCGGCCCTGAATGGCAGCCTGGCACCGGTAGTGCGTGACGGGACGGCATCATCGTCATTGTTGGGCCAACAAACGGCGACGAGCGCTCCGTTTTCCCAAGCCTGACATGGAACATGCCGAGTATACCTCAGCGTTTATTGCCACTGTGTTGTGCAACCTCAAATACCCTGCCCACTATGGGTAATCAATAAGAGACGTAGATGCCTCATCGGGGTACCCATATTGTGAATGGGGATCCGCGAATTGGGGAATGGCGATGCGGAATTTGTATCGGACCAACAAAATTACAGGAGATTCAACTCCGAGCCCGCGATTGCGATCCGCTTCAAATGTGGGACGACGTAAATAACCCACTTCGGCAAAATCAATATGGAGCAGGTCATGATAAGAAATGTTTTACTTGCCGGCGTGATTGCCACCGGCGCCGTTGCGCTTCCGAGTCCAGCCGATCTTTCGGCCGCCACTTCCGACAAATCCTCCAATGAATTCCGGGAAGCGCTGTTCGCCACATGTGACGGCAGGTCCAGGGACGCCGCGAATAGTTGCATGCGGGGCCGCACGATCGTCTTCGACAAGCGCAACGACGACGCCCACGGATATCTGCAGAGCTGCCTGGAGGCGGGCCAATCGCGAACCGAATGCGACGCGAAACAGCAGAAATACTGGAAAGACCTGAAAAAAATGTTCGGCCTCTAGGAACCACACTCCTAAAGCTACCTCAGGCCAAGCGACGGCGCCCCGGCACAAATCAGCCGGGGAGCCCGGGACGCCTCCGCGAACCTATTCGCGCGGGTATGGGGAGTTCGCTTACAGAACGCCCTGACAGATGACCATGATGACGGTCATCGCGACCACAAAACCGGCTTCGACGGCGATGGCGTAGCGACTCTTCTTCACGTACAGACCGCCCGCGGCAATCAGCAGGATGATCGTTACGACGATGAGGATCAGCGTGATCAACGCGTTGTTCATCGCGGTGACGCCGACGACCCACGCGAGGGAAAAAGTGCCGAACGCCTGAACCACCATGGCGGCCACCGGCATTTCACCGGCATCAACCAGCGAGACGCCAACACCTTCGGCCCATTTCGTCCCGAAGAGCTTGGGAGAATACCAGAACCATCCCAGCAAATAGGACAGGACCGCGCCCACACCCGCGGCAAGCCAATTCACGTTCGCGGTAATTTCGCCCATATCTTCGCTCCGTCACTGAATTGATCGATCGGCGCCTCTACTCTACTGCCCTTGGCGGACAAAATCATTCCCGGTTCGTTCAATGGGTTGACCCGCCCATACCTGCGTAGGGGTGCCTGTATCGCCCGCCGGCCCTGTGGCATAATTCCGGCTGCGTCCCGATGGACGACCGGTCCAAATGGCGCCCCTTACCGTTCAAAGGCAAAGACCATGACCTTCGAAATTCGTCCCCTGTCCGAGGCGCTGGGCGCCGAAGTTGTCGGCCTCGACCTGCGCGAACCTCTCGATACCGAAACCTTTACCCGGGTGCACCGGGCGCATCTGGACCATCTCGTCCTGGTATTTCGCGACCAGCACCTGACGCCGCAGCAGCAGATCGATTTCTCCAGGCGGTTCGGTGCGCTCGATCAGCACCCCGCCGACGACGCGGTCCTGCCCGAGCATCCGGATATCCTTGTGGTGTCGACCAAGCGGGAAAACGGAAAGTATGTCGGTCTGCCGGACGGCGGCCCCATGTGGCACTCGGATTTGGCCTACAAGGCGCGTCCCGCCCTGGGCTCGATGCTGTACGCGCTCGAAGTGCCCGACGCGGGCGGCAACACCGGTTTCGCCAACATGTACAAGGCGTATGACGCGCTGCCGGTGGATCTGAAAGAAGCGGTCGAGGGAAAACGCGCCGTTTTCATTGCCGGCCGCAACAATGCCCAGCGGTCCTTCAAAAAATTGCTCAGCAAGGCGCAGCGGGACAAGACGCCGGCGTCGGCCCATCCGATCATCCGCACGCATCCGGAAACCGGGCGGAAACTGATCTTCGCCAATCCCCAGCATTCGGTCGCCATCGAAGGCATGGACGAAGCGAAATCGGCGGAAATCCTGACCGCGCTGTTCGAACACAGCTGCCAGTCCGAATTCATCTACAGCCACGCCTGGCGGGTCGGCGATTTGACCTTCTGGGACAATCGCTGCGTCCAGCATATCGCCGACCACACCCGACTCGACGACCCGACCTATATCCGCCATATGCACCGGACCACGATTCAGGGCGAAGTGCTGTTGTGAGCGGCGCGCGGCGGATCAAAATATCTGAATTGAGGGAAAAAATGGTGCCCAGGGGCTGACTCGAACAGCCGACACGCGGATTTTCAGTCCACTGCTCTACCAACTGAGCTACCTGGGCACTGGTGCCGCCAATGCGGCTGGAGTCTCATAATCAAATCCGGCCGGTCTGTCCACTCTCTATCACGGCGTTGGATACGAAAACACACCGGCGCGCGGTCAGCGATCCTCCGGCGGCTCGTCCGATCCGTCGCCAAAGACGCCATCTTCCGGGAAGGCCGGCTCGTCGGTGGGGATCCGGTAGTCGCCGCCGAGCCATCGCGCCAGATCAAGGTCCGCGCATCGTTTCGAACAAAACGGGCGGTATTCCTGCTCCACCGGTTTGCCGCACACTGCACATTTCCTGCCGCTCATCCCCGCCCTCCGTCGTCCTTCACGCCAAGATAATCTCGTAGCCCGCGCAGTCTTCATCCGGCTGAAGGACCAGTTCCTGGCCCAATCGCCGGCTGACCTCCTGCAGGGCCGGCTTCATCGCGCCCTCCAGGAGCCTGGCCACCGCCGGTGCACAACGCAGCACCGGCCGGCCGCCGCCGAGCTGCCGCAGCGCGGCGCGCAAGGCGGCGCAGGCCGTGGTCTCCGCGGTCGGCCGCGGCTCCGTCTCCGGGCGCACCGTCAAGAGGCCGGCAAGGCTCGGCCCCCGGCGCTGACGGGTAATTTCCACCAGCCCCGCCGGCGTCATGCCGAGCACATCCGTGGTGACGCGATCGCCGCGAAAGGTTTGGCGCAACCCCTCGACCAATTGTTTGCGGTGCGACTTGCTGCGCATCGAGACGAAATCGATGACGATCAAGCCGGCGATATTGCGCAGCATGATCTGCCGGGCCGCCGCGGACGCTGCCGCCCGGTTCAACTCGAACACCGCCGCGTCCGCCCCGCGCCCGCCGCCGGCGCCGCCCATATTCACGTCGATGGCGGACAATGCTTCCAATTCGTCGATCACCAGGCTGGCGCCGCGTGGCAGCGCGACCCGGCGCGAAAGCGCCTGCTCGATCTGCCCTTCCACACCCTCCGCCTCGAACAACGGCTCCGATCCATCGTAAAAAGCGATGCAGCCGGCCAGGTCGGGCATTTCCCGCTGCACCATTTCGTCCGTGCGCGCGACGGCGCGGCGGTCGTCGATGATGATCTGGCCGCTCACCGCACAATCGCGCAAGGCGCGTTCGATCAGGATTGGCGCCGGGTGCAGCTCGCCCGTCGTGGATTTACCTCCCGCCTGACGCTCGGCTTCGGCCCACGCAGTTCGCAAGCGCGCTGCCTCGGCCATGATCTGATCGCCATCGACCCGACTGGCATTGGCGCGAATTACGATGCCGTCATCTTCCTGCGCAACGCCGGCTAGCGATTCCTCCAGCGCCGCGCGACGCTTGCCTCCGCCCAGTTGCGGCGACCAGCGCACGCCACGGCCGCGGGGCCGCAGCACGACGTAGCGTCCCGCCAGATCCGGCGACACCGTGACCGCCGGTCCCTTGTCACCCCAGCCATCGCGCATCACCTGCGCGATGACCGATTCACCCTCATGCACGCTACCGGCGCGCGGCAGGAAGGCAGGTGTGTCCAGACCGATATCCAGAAACGCCCCGCCCGACGCCTTATCCACCCGGGTAACCCGTCCGCGGCAGATCGCGCCGACGAGGCTGGGGTGTCCCACGCGCTCGGCCTGCAGGCGCACCAATCGATCCTCGCGGTCGATTTCGGCGATCCGCACCTCGCCCGGCGAAACCTCGATCAGGATATCCCGCGCTACCACCATCACCGATACCCCAACCCCTTGAACAACTGCGCGGTTTCAAACAATGGCAGTCCCACGACATTGCTGTACGAGCCGTTGACAGACCGGATGAAGGCGGCAGCGCGTCCCTGGATGGCGTAGCCGCCAGCCTTGCCACGCCATTCGCCGGACGCGATGTATTCGTCGATTTCACCCGCGTCGAGCCGCTTGACCGCCACCGCCGTACGAACCAGCCGCCGCCGCGCTGTGCCATCCGGCGCAACGATCACCAGCCCACCGAGGACCCGATGCCGTCGGCCCGACAGCATTTCCAGGCACTGGCGCGCGATGGTTTCTTCCTCCGCTTTCGGCAGGATCCGCCGTCCGCAGGCGACCACCGTATCCGCGGCAAGGACAAAGGCGTTTTCGTGCCGGCCGGCAACCGCCCACGCCTTCTCCTCCGCCATCCGCGCGGCGTACTTATCGGGCAGCTCCGACGATCCCGGCGTTTCGTCGATTTCCGCCGGATCGACGACAGCCGGCGTGATGCCGATCTGGCGCAGTAGATCGAGCCTGCGCGGCGATGCGGATGCGAGGACCAAGGATGGCGGAGACGCGGGTTTCATGACCGGATAGGAAGCGGTTGAACGGCCGGCGTCAAGTATCGACAACGGGTATTACGGGAAACCGCTGCTGAATTTTCTCAAACAGATCATCGCGCACCTCGCGATAGGCATCCAAACGCATCTCCCGGCTGCCCTCGATCAGGCTGGGATCGAAGACACGCCAGAATTCAAGTTCAATGGCGGCGCTGCGGGTCATCTCCACCGCCCGGTGTTGCGCTTCGGGCGAGAGCGAGACGATCAGATCGAAGGACGTGTCGTCAAGGTCGTCGAACGTCTTCGGGTTGTGCGCCTGCATCTCCATGCCGAGTTCGGCCATGACCTCGACCGCGAACCCGTCCGGCTCACCGGCCCGCACGCCCACGGAATCAATGAATATCTGCCGGCCATGCAGATGTTTCAGCATGACTTCCGCCATCGGCGACCGCAGCGCATTCTCCGTGCAGGCAAAGAGGACGGCGCCAGGAAGGCGTTCGGTCATCGTCTCCCCCTTCACGCCCGGATATGCAGAACACAGACCAGGGTGAACAGCCGCCGCGCCGTTTCGTCGTCGAGATTCACCTTATCCTCCAGCCGTTCGAGGAGAATCTGGGAGCCCTCGTCGTGAATTGCGCGCCGCGCCATGTCGAGGGTCTCGATTTGCGACGGCGACAGCCGCTTGATCGCGTCGTAATAGCTTTCGCAGATCTGAAAATAGTCGCGCACGATCCGCCGAAACGGCACCAGCGGCAGAACCACCCGTCCCTGCGGCGCATCGTTCTCGTCGGCAACGGCGAAAACCAGCCGTCTCCGGTCCTCGATGCTGAGATGCAGCCGGTAGGGGCCGGCATAACGGCCAATCGGCTCGAAGCTGTTCTGTTCGAGAATGTCGTAGACCGCGACATTCAATTCGTGCTCGACCTCGGGGCTCCGGCGAATGACCGATTTATCGTCGAGCGATATATCGACAATGCGATGATCGCTCATCGAACGGGCTTCATTCCTGTTTTCCATCGAGGCGGATCGCAATCGACAGCGCGTGCGCGCCAAGGCCTTCGGCCTCGGCCAAGGTCACGGCCGCCGGCCCGATCCGCGCCAGGCTGGCCGCATCGCATTCCACCAGCGACGTCCGTTTCATGAAATGGGTCACACCGAGACCCGACGAAAATCGCGCGCTACCAGAGGTCGGCAGGACATGGTTTGGTCCGGCGACGTAATCGCCTATGGCTTCCGGCGTATGGCGGCCGAGGAAGATCGCGCCCGCGTTTCGCACGCGCGCGGCCAATGCATCCGGATCGGCTACCGCAAGTTCGAGATGCTCCGGCGCGATGCTGTCGACGAGAGGGACCGTTTGGTCGAGCCCATCGACCACGATGATCGCGCCATGGCGCCGCCAGCTTTCCCGGGCTATTTCCTGGCGGTCGAGCCCATCGAGCGCCGTCTCGACTGCCGCCGATACCGCATCGGCGAACGCCGCATCATCGGTGATCAGGATCGATTGCGCGGCAGCATCGTGCTCGGCCTGGGACAAAAGGTCGGCCGCGATCCAGGCCGGATCGTTGTCGCCATCCGCGACCACCAGGATCTCCGACGGTCCGGCGATCAAATCAATCCCGACCCGGCCGAAAACCTGCCGTTTTGCCGCCGCGACATAAGCGTTGCCCGGCCCGACGATAATGTCCACCGGGTCGATGCTCGCCGTGCCATAGGCAAGGGCGCCGATCGCCTGTGCCCCGCCCACGCGATAGATTTCCGTCACCCCGGCGATTTCCGCCGCGGCGAGCACCAACGGGTTGATCACGCCGTCGGGCGTCGGCGCCACCATGGCGATGCGCGCCACGCCGGCGACCTTAGCGGGTATGGCGTTCATCAGGACCGAACTGGGATAGACCGCCCTGCCGCCCGGCACATAAAGGCCCGCGGCGGCAACCGGCGTCCACCGCGCACCGAGAACGACACCCTGTGGGTCGGTGTACCGCAGGTCTTCCGGAATTTGGCGTTCGTGGAACGCGTGAATGCGATCGGCGGCGACCTGCAAGGCATCGACCGCTGCGGGAGCGCATTGCGCCGACGCGCCAGTGATCTCGCCCGGCGCGAAGCGGATGTCCGCTTCGGTCAACGCCACACGATCGAACCGTTCCGTATATTCCAAAAGCGCGGCATTTCCGCGCAAACGAACGTCATCGAGGATTTGCGCGACGGCGCCATCGACATCCGCTTCGGTCTCACGTTTGGTTTCGAGAAATTCGGCGAATGCATCCGCGAAATCGGGATCTCCGCCGGTCAGCCTAAGCGGCATTCGCGACCTCCCGGAAACGGTCGATCCAATCGCCGATTTCCGCGGGCCGCGTTTTCAAGGCAGCCCGGTTGACCACCAGCCGGCTTGTGATTTCGGCGATAGTCTCGACTTCGATCAGACCGTTTTCCTTCAAAGTCTTGCCGGTCGATACAAGGTCGACAATCCGCCGGCAGAGGCCCAGGCTCGCCGCCAATTCCATGGCGCCGCTCAGCTTGATGCATTCGGCTTGCACGCCCCGCGCGGCGAAATGGCGGCGGGTGATGTTGGGATATTTCGTGGCCACGCGGATATGGCTCCAGCGGCTGGGATCCTCCGCTTCTACCAGTTCCGGACGAGCCGCTACCGCAAGCCGGCAGCGCCCAATCCCGAGATCGACGGGCGTGTAATATTCGGAATAATCAAACTCCATCAGCACGTCCTTGCCGGCCACGCCGAGCTGCGCGGCGCCATTGGCGATGAAGGTCGCAACGTCGAAGCTGCGGACGCGGATAAGGCTCAAATTCGGTACATTGGTTGCGAATTGAAGCTGCCGCGAACTCGCATCCTCGAAGGCCGCTTCGGGCTCAATTCCGGCACGCCGCACCAGAGGCATAACCTCACTCAATATGCGGCCCTTGGGCAGGGCCATGACCAGCGGTTCATTGGCGCGCACGATTTCGGCTCCCGGTTCGGAAAGGGCGATCCTTATCGCATAAGCCGCGACCCATTGTCACCGTCTTGGGTCGGGCATTACCCGTTATAAAAGGGCGGACCCCGGTGGCGCAGCCAGAGCCGCACCAAGTGGCGCTTTCGGCCGGGTTCGAGATGGTCGCGGAATGCCGTCCGCTTGTGCCCGCAGCGGCGGTTGTCGAGAATTTGCACCTGACCCGGCTCGAACACGAATTCTTTCCATAGGGCCGGGTCGGCCATGACCTCCTCCAGCGCCTCCAGCGCGGCCTGTCCTTCGCTATCAATTGGCTCACCCGCCAGATCATATCCGTTCTTGATCTGGAACCACGAATGCCGGGCGAGCAGGCCGCTATTTTCGGCCGCAAATACCGGATGCTTGATCACCCGCACGTCATCCGACGCGTGTTCGCGCTGCCGGTCGAACCAATACGGGCGATACAACCGCGGCAGCAAATCCGGATGGTGCTCCAGCATGCGGTTGTGGACGGCCGGGAAACTGATGATCCGGCTGATACCGCCTTTCATGGCCTTTTGCAGACACAGCAGTGAGACGAAATCCGGCGGACACAAATTATAGCTGTTGTCGGTATGAAAGTTCTGCTCGACATTGGTGATATCGGGACGCACGCCATTGCCGGGTTTCTTGCCGGTATCGCGGACGTCATAGATCATCCGTCCATCCCATTTTTGCGCCACCGGCCGAGCAACCATCGACGCCAGCAGCCAATAAAGCGCGGTTGCAATTTGCGGACGACGCGGCATCGCCGGCAGCTTGTCCAGCAATACGAAACCGACGCCATCGCGCAACATGGCGCGCGCCTGCTCCATCGCCGCGCGGCACTGCGGCATTGCGAAATCCGACGGCCGCAATGCGAAAATCGGCAAAGGATTGTCGCGCAATTCCGCCGCGACCGCGTCCAATTCCGCAAGGCAGGCACCATTCAACCGCAACATCCCCGTCTCGGCGCCCAGCGCGGTCGCCGTCCAGGCCGAAGGATGCTCGATCTTGTGGGCGATAGGCACGGAGGATTGATCTTCCATCGGCGCACTCTGCCCCATTCCCGCAATCATTCCGGACGTCTTTCCCCGTTGGCGGGCCGGCGGCCCCATCGTTTCGCGCCATAATACGCCGGTCGTCCACGTTTGTCAGATTGCGCGCCCTCACGGCATCGCGGCAGCTCTGCGTAATCGCCGAGCGCCGGGATCAACCGGGCGTATTCAAGAGGGTCGATTTGACCCGGCTCACTTTACAATCCTAGATTATCTTCATATTACCTATAGTTAAGGCCAGCCGCCACTCGGTCTGGCGGTCAGGATTGCGAGACCATGGCAGTAGTCCTTTAGTACAAGTGCCGGAACAATTGGACAGTGTGCACATTGATCCGCCAGGCCATGGCATCTATCGGTGCGATCCGATGTGATCGAAAATCAACCTTGTGTAAAATCTCTCCCGCATACCCTCTAAAGATAATTCAACTTCAAATTCGGTCTCTCTGGAAAATCGAGGTTAAGTCAGCCGTAACTAGACACGCCAATCGGACTTACGAATTCAAGTATATCGCGCTACCACCATACTTTTTATAGTAAATTGTTGCAGTTAGTGAAATCTCTGGCTACCGTAAGCTCCGGCAGGACTATGCACTAGACCGTTCAACCCGGCATTGCGGGAGAAAAAAATTAATGTCTCGGCTGACGGACGAGGAAATTCTTGAGGTCCAAAAATTTGTCGACCGCGCGAAAACGCAGTTTGCCGAGCGGCACCTTGTAGTTGAGGTGGATACGGATCTCTCGAATTGGGTGAACTATGCGGCGCACGCGTCAAAAGACCACAAAGGTCTCCAATCGCCCATTACCCATGACCCACGCGTCAGCAACGTACATCCGGGCAATTCATTTTGGGTGGCCGTGCGGGAAAAAACCCAGCCCTGGTGGGCGAAGCTAATTGGGCGCGAGCGGCTCGTCGCCGGGTGCGCCGCCCATAAGGTGATCGAAACCGAGAATATCTTCGAGGAAATCAGGACCCAGCGCATTTACGCCGACAAGGTGCCAAGACTGGATTTCAAGCCGGTCAAAATCGTCGCGACGGAGAACGCTCCCATCATTTCAGGCAAAGTCGGATTTACAGGGGGCTTCTGGATTCATCCGAAGTATCGCGGCGCCGCCATCAGCGGAACCCTCTCGCGGCTGGTCCGCCTGCTCTCACTCCGCCATTTCGACATCGACTGGTCCATGAATTTTGCCCGCGACACGTCGAACCGGACCGCGATGTTCAACCAATCTTATGGCTTTCCGAACGCGATCTCGGTAACGAAGGGCTACTATCCACCCTATAATATCGACCTAGACATGCAGATGAACTACATCCACCGTGAGGAAATCCTCCAGCAGTTGCGGGAGGAGAATGACGAGGCGGACAAGGCAGCGTCGCAGGCGGGTGACCGCGCGCCGCATTCAATTCATTAAGAGCTTTTCCTGAGATGCCGTGATCTGGACGGCCGGGCGAATTGCCCGCACGCCCACGATTAGTTTCGTGACCCGGTTTTCGGTGTCGGTCAACGGCAGGATCAAACGCCTATAGTGCCGTGAAATTCCAAAAATCAATTGCTCGATTTCGTGATAAACCGGCTCCCCGTTTTCGCGCGCCATAAAATATTCCGACATCAAGGCCTTGGCGTGCATGCTGCACGGATATTGGCTGACCTGGGTATTGGTGAGCTCGCTCCCCAGACGCGGATACGATGTCTGCCAGTGGGACATGAAAGAGAAATTCCAAGGGTTCGGATCCGCCACATCGATCAACGTCGTCTGGCCATCCAGGGCGATCGTGTTCGTATTGTCGGTCAGCACATCCTGAGCCAACGGTATTCTGCCCCCCAAGCTTAGAGACTTCCATGTCTTAAACAGCGTCCAAATCGTGCCGCCCGGCGGCTCGGCCTCGGCGAACTCGTTCATCGAGTACAGTTCACGCCGTTGAATGTTTTCTCCCGACGTATCGAACGATGTCTCGATCGGATAACCCATTATCTCCCCGCTTCGCCTTTTGGAAGCCATTGATAAGAGCAATTCGCTCCATGAATCTCTGTAGTTACTTAACCTTAATTATACGCGCCAATATTGTAAAACAACCCCGACAAGACAATTCCAACGAGTTAGTACCGTAGAATTCGCCATTTGAATACATTTAATATGGCATTTATTATAAATTGTATAGTATACAAATTACACAATGTTTAACGGAAATACCCAATTGGACACGTTAAAGGTTAAATTATAGATGAGAAATATGACCAAATATTACAAATATTAAAGGAAGCGAGAATCGTGGCGCAAGATATGGAAAACCAGAAGCCCGTCAGTAAAAAGGGACCGAACCCTGTCGACGTTCATGTCGGCCGCCGGGTCAGAATCCGCCGCGTATTGTGCGGTTTGAGCCAAACGGCGCTCGCTGATCAACTTGGATTGACCTTTCAGCAGCTGCAAAAGTACGAAAGCGGGGCAAATCGCGTATCCGCCAGTCGTTTGTGGCAAATTTCGCAAATTCTCGACGTTCCGATCGCCTGGTTCTTCATGGGAATCGACGACGATGCCGACCGCCTTGAGGAGTTCCGCACAAAACGGGAAACCCTCGAACTCGTGCGCAATATCGGCAGTTGCCCGCCGGACGTGCAACGGCGTTTTCGCGCGCTGCTCCACAGCATTTCCGAGCACACGCAAAAGAACGAGCCTTCCTGATCCCGCCGGTGGCCGGCTGGGTACGGCCCCTACCGGTTCGCCTGAGCGGCGGGAGTGACAATGTGTCCGCTATTGGACCGCTGCGCGCGCCCAAGGATCCAGGCGGGCAGCAAGGCGCAAATAAACACCGCCGCGATCAACATAAATCCATCCTGAAATCCCATTGTATTGGCCTGTGCCTCGATCATTTTTCCCAGATGATCCAAGGCGAGGGCCGGACGCATGGCCTCGGGAATACCGTCGGCGGCCAAAAGACGCTCCACCTGGGCCAGGAGTTCCCGCGTCAACGAATTCGCCGCGGTTTGGGTCGACGCCAGGCTTTCGCTATGAAACTGCGTCCGGATTTCAAGAAAGACGACGAGAAAATTGACTCCGCAGGCACCGCCGAGCTGCCGGAAAAAATTGATCGTGCCGGAGCTTTGATTGAGCTGCTCCGGCGGCAAGGCATTTAACGCCGCCGCCATCAATGGCGGATTGATGAAGCCCATGCCGACACGGGCAATAATGGCGAACCAGGCCATCGTCCAAAAGGTCGTGTTGATGTCCGCGTCCGCCAGCAGCATGACGCCTAGGGCAAACAGCAACAATCCTCCCATAATGGGAAACTGCGCCGGAACATGATCGGACAGCCGGCCGGAAATCGGAAAAATCACAACGAGGATCAGGGCGGCAGGCAGTAACAGCAACCCGGCCTGGGACGGCGTATAGCCTTGCACGAGCTGGCTGAATACGGGAATCGCATAGGTCATCGCGAAATTGCCCATGCCAAAGACGAATCCCACGACGACCGCCGACGTGAAACGCGCGTTCTTGAACAAGGTAAAATCAAGCAGCCGCGGACCGTCGCGAAGCTGCAACCGGACGAAAACCGTGACCGCGGCAATACCGACTAGAAAGCGCAGCAGAATCCCATCCGAGGTCCACCCCTCACGCTGACCGTTGGAGATGCCCGCAATCATGCAGTACAGCGCCAAGCACAGCAGGGAATAGCTGGTCCAATCGAAACTCCGGTCGGCATCTTCCTTTCGGTCCGAGGGCATGAAAATGGCGCCGAGAGCCAGAGCCAGAACCACGAGCGGCAAGGGCACCCAGAAAATCGCACGCCATGAAAACGCATCGATTGCGATGCCGCCGATCAACGGCCCCGCCCCACCGCGAGCATCAAACCCATGCCGAAAATTCCCACCGCCACACCGCGCCGATTGGCGGGGAATACCTGGACCACTGTCACCATGGCCAGCGGCTGAATAACGCCCGCAGAGAATCCCTGCATAATCCGTCCAAAAATGATCAGGTCCAAATTCGAACTTAATCCGCCGATCAAGGAGCCCGCGACGAACACCAGCAACACGAAAATGAAGGTAATCCGCGGCCCAAAGGCGGTGACGAGCCATGCATTTACCAGCTGACTGGCGGTCATCGTAGCAATGAACCCGGTCGCCATGAGCTGCGCCTTGTCCTGGCCGATGCCGAAGGCGCCCATCACCTCGGGAACCGCGACGTTCACGATGGTCCCGCTCAAGACCATGATGAACGACGCGAGCATTGCCCCGGCTGTCACAAACAATCGATAGGACGGGCCGTACCGCGCAAAGAGATCTTCTATGGTTTCGCCGCGCACATGGTACTCCTGTGGTGAAACGACCGCCGCGGCGAATGGCGGCAGGTCTGCGGCCTAGGATCGGTCGGCGGCATTGTTCCGCTGATTAACCCAGGCCGCCTCAGAACGCCAGTACGGCCTGTCAGGCGCCATACATCCGCTCAAACGCTTGGCAAGGCAGGCGTTGCATCTCGAAGAACGTCCATGATCGGCGCAACGGACTCGTCCCCGCCCAATGCTTCGACGAGCCCAATCAGGCGCTCGACCTCGTCGTCCGGCAAGGCGCCCTCGCAGCAATCTCGAAACTTGGCGAGCCGTTCGTCCCGGGTCAACGGCACGCCCCACATGCCCCGCGGCCGGTCGCATCGCTTCTCCAGCAACCGGCCGTCACGCGTTCCCACCCGGACGATCGCGAAGCAATCCTGAAAACTGCGTGGAATGTCATCACGCATGTTGAGCGTCACGTTCGGCAGCAACGCCTCCACATCCGCGGAGAACCGGCGTGCGTCGGAAAAACTGGCGACTTTCACCTTGCGGTCCAGCAACGCCACGGTGGTGGCGTACTGCACGCTGAACTTACCATCCAAGCCGGTCTCGGGCGTTGGCCGGTTGACGTATTCAAAACGCGGGAAATCGACGGTGACGTGCTCAATTTCCTCGCCGGAAAGGTCATTTTCAACGGCCAGCTCGATCGCCGCATCGATCGGCCGGTGGGTGAAGTAGTTTGCCGGGTGTTTCTTGAATCCGACCCCCGGATCAATCATCCGGTATGGATCACCGAAGCCTTTCAGGAACAGTTCGAGATCACAATTTTCTTCGCCATAGAACAGGTTGAAGAACTGACCCTTGCCGAAGATATCGTCGGTGGCGGTCCAGCCGAGCGCCGCGAGGGTCGCACATTCGACACCCATGCGGGCGGCGTGCCCACTATGGCTCGACTTGGTCATGGTCCCCGTATTCGCCGATACCGAGCCCGCGCGCGATCCCCCGACCCCATAGGCCATCAGAAATTGGCGATGGTCCAAGCCCTGCAGAATTCCCGCCCCCGTCACCGCCCCCATCAGCCCGGACACGCCGGGCTTATGGAAGCCGCGTCCCGCATCGACGCGCGACGACGCAACACGCAATCGACCCTGCACCTCAAATGCGAGGACGATGGCGCGCAATACCTCGGCGCCCGCCAACCCGTCCCGTTCAGCGATCGCCATGATCGCCGGTAGGGTCGGTGAAGTAGGATGGTTGAGCGGCCACCAGGTATTGTCGAAATCAAGCGCGTGGCCGAGGCATCCGTTCGCGTAGGCGGCATTGAGCGCCGACGTCTTGAACCCCGCGGCAATTACGGTGGAGTCCTCGGGGCCGCCTAGCGCGCGGGTATAGTCGAATGTGATGCGGCCGAGCCCGAGCGGTTCACCGGCGCCCGCAACCATCACACCGATACCGTCGAGGAATACCTGGCGTGCGACATCGAGTGCTTCCTGCGGAATCGTATCGCTCGTGCGGTCGAGCAGAATATCGACCAAATCGGCGGTCAGCGACATGGTATTCTCCCTGCGGACACCCGCCCGCATGCCTAACTATCGAAACAATGCCAGCGATCATACGCGGCCCCGGCGATCCACATCAAATACGCGCATCGTGACACTCTGTCGAAACGTCTAGGCGTCACCGGGAGCGTGCCGCGGTGTCAATCGCGTTGGCCACGGTTCCCCGAAATCCTCCAGCCCGCACCGAAGCTCGTCAACCTCCAGCCGAATGACACCTTCGCCGGCGAAATGGAGAGTCGAAACGCCTCGGTCATACGCGATCGCCAGCAGCGAGAGGGGACTGCCCCGTTGCCGTCGATCGATTCCCCGATAACGCACCCGGTTGACCCTATCGAAACGCAGCCCCGCATGGACCCGTTGGCGCATTCCGGCAACCTCCCCCGCTTCCCAGCGAAAGCGGTTCAGCGCCATCACGAAAGACGTCTCCTCCGGCAGGTAGGCCATATCACCCAGCGGCACGAGCGCGTCCTGCACCAGAGCGGAAATGACCGACAAGTCGTCCAGGGTTTCGGCATATAGGCGAAGCCGGCCCGGCTCCTGAGACATCAGCCGCCTTTCACGCGCTGGATATCGGCGCCGCAGGCGCTGAGCTTCTCTTCAAGCCGCTCATATCCCCGGTCCAAGTGGTACACGCGGTTCACCAGCGTCTCCCCCGTCGCGGCCAGGCCCGCCAGCACCAGCGACACCGACGCCCGCAGATCCGTTGCCATCACCGGCGCGCCGGTGAGCTGCGGCACGCCGCGGACCATCGCCGAAGCGCCGTGCACATTGATATTCGCTCCCATCCGCGCCAATTCCGGCACATGCATGAAGCGGTTTTCGAAAATAGATTCGGTAATCATCGACGCGCCGTCCGACACTGCCATCAGCGCCATGATCTGCGCCTGTAAATCGGTCGGGAAACCGGGATAGGGCTCGGTCATGATATCGACTCCCTGTACCCGCCCATTGCTGCAGAAAACCCGAAATCCGTCCGGCGTCACCTGCATGGTCACGCCGGCAGCCTCCAAGGTTTCAGCCAGCGACTCGATCAGGCCTAATTCCGTACCGACTAATTCTACATCGCCGCCTGTGATCGCCGCGGCGATCGCGTATGTGCCCGTCTCGATGCGATCGGCGATGACACCGTGCGACGCACCGCCCAGGCGGCCCACCCCTTGGACCGTCAAGGTATCGCTGCCGACGCCATCGATGGATGCACCCATGGCGATCAGGCAATTGGCCAAATCGGTGATTTCCGGTTCGCGCGCGGCGTTGACCAATTGGCTCTCGCCTTTGGCCAGGCATGCGGCAATCAGAATATTTTCCGTCGCGCCCACCGACACGAATGGAAACACGACCTGTCCGCCGATCAGGCCGCGCGGCGCGCGCGCATGGATATATCCGCCTGCCAATTCGATCTCGGCGCCGAGATGCTCCAACCCTTTGAGGTGAAGATCGACGGGCCGGGTTCCGATGGCGCATCCCCCGGGCAGCGAGACATCCGCCTTGCCGCACCGCGCCAACAACGGTCCCAGCACCAGGATGCTGGCGCGCATTTTACGCACCAGATCGTAGGGCGCGGTGGTGTCGGTGATGTTTCGCGCCGTCAATTCCATGATGCGTCCGTCGGCGGAACCGCCGTCACCGTTGATATTGACCTCGACGCCAAGCTGCAACAGCAGGCTCGCCATGCTGGTGATATCCGCGAGATAGGGCACGTTGGAGAGCGACAGCGTCTCATCGGAGAGCAACGCCGCGGCGATGAGCGGCAGGGTCGCGTTCTTGGCCCCGCTGACCGGTATCTGCCCCTTTAGCGGCACACCGCCCCTGATCCTGATTTGATCCATGCCGCCCCTCCTCGCCGGCGCGTCGGCCGGACTGTCAATATCGTGACTCAGATCGGTCTGCGTATCCAAGGGAGTCATACGTATTCCTCATTGCCGGTGGTCAATGCCACCAGTGGAAGCCTCATCATTGGGATTGAGAACGCCTTGCCGGGCCAAACCGGCGTGTTGTTGCCGTGATCCGCACCAAAGCCCCCCTCACGTCACCGTCGCATCACTAACCGATCAAGATGGCGATCACAAGGCGGTGTTGCGACTAGTCCGGGGCTTTATCCCCGTCCCGCGGCGGAGGATTGCTCTCATCCGCTCGTTCACGGCTCTGCGCCTTGCGTTTCAGGAGATTTTCCCGCAGCAGCGCGGCTTTGCGCGCACGCCGGGCCTCTTGCGCGGCGCGCGCCTTCTCCCTGACGCGCGGGCCCGGCGGGGTGGTTTTTTCCGTCATTTGCGAATGGTGATTCGGGAACGCGGAAATGTCCAGCGCCGAGCCGGTTGTCGCCCTGCCGCCCGGGCGGCAGTCCAATGCGGCGGCGCGCTTGCGCCGTTTCAGGCCCTATGGCATAAGGCCCAAACCCGGTTCCGGCGCCGCCGTAGCTCAGGGGTAGAGCACACCCTTGGTAAGGGTGGGGTCGCAAGTTCGATTCTTGCCGGCGGCACCAGTTTTCTCCCTTATATCAAACACGTTTGCGCGATTCCGCAAGACTCGCGTTTTGCGAACGTTGCAGGAACAAGCTCCCAGATTGCACCAGATAGTGGGGCAAATACGGGGCAACATTCGTGTTTCGTTCGTTAGCAGCCGCCCAACCCCACCGCTTCTCGATGGCTTCGAGGACGATTGGCTAACCTTCGTTGGAAGGCACATGCCTATCTCAATTTGGGCCAGTTTGCAGTTGTGCGGTAGGCGGAAGCACAGCGGATGAAACGGCACATCATCCGCCTCAATGATCGCTGGGCGCTTTCCGCCGACAATCTCCAATGGATCGTCGAACACTATCGACCGCCCAAATGGCACCGGGTCGCCTTCATCGCGTCGAACAAGGCGGTCCTGATGCGCGTTCTTCGAGAGAAGGGCATTGCCATCAACCCGGCTGCCAAGGACGCTCTGGGCCACCTCCCAAACACTTTTCGGAAGTGGAAAATCAAACAGGACGCTGAGTCCTCAAAATCGCAGGAGCGGTCCTCCGGCGAAATCAAGTTATCCGCGTCTGATCGCCCGGTTCGGGCAGGCGGTCGCGAATGACGGTTACGGCTTCTGTTAATCGATCTGCACATCAAAGGTGTGAAGGCCCCTTCGCCAACGCTGCGCATGAGTTGCGGGAATATTTCCTGTGCCCGATCCCGGTCGGCGACGAAGATGGCAAGAAGCCGCTCGTCAGATGGAAGAACCGAAAGCATCTGCCCGGTGCCGATTACATCGATACCCTGATCGGTAAGTTCCCCGATGCCAATGTCGGCATCCTCTGCGGACCATCCAATGTTACGGTAATCGATATCGACGATCCGGGCGTTGCTTCTGATCCGCAGCGGTTGGAGGAATACAAGCAGCGATTTGGCGATACCCCGCTTGTCATCCGAACGCCCAGCGGCGGCGTGCACCTGTATTACCAATCAGCGGGCGAGCCGCCTGACAATCTTCGGCCTGAACTTCCCGTGGACGTGAAGGGAATCGGCGGCATGGTCGTTGTCCCGCCCTCTATCCGTCCAACTGGCGATCACGCGGGTAACGCCTAC
>CAYYBI010000177.1:0-4049 GCA_964469835.1 uncultured Rhodospirillaceae bacterium | reverse complement strand
CCCAGCGGCCACGTTAACGAAAAATCAATTCCTCTATAGTGGGTTAACGATAGCGCGCTTAACCATATTCGACCGAGGCGTTCTTACGCCTTCGACCGGACCGATTTCCAAGGAGGGAAAATGGAGGTCCTCGCTACCTTCGTCTTTTGGCTCGTGCCGGCGACCATATATTTTGGGCCTTCGATCGTTGCGATTTCGCGCAGCCATTATCGGGCCCGCTATATCATCGCGGTGAATTTGCTGCTCGGCTGGACCGTGGTCGGTCTGTTCATCGCGTTCGCTTGGGCGCTCTCATCGACCCGCCCGATGCGGAAGGATGAAATTTACAAAGGGACCACCGATTTCGGCGAACGCCTGTACCAAAACCGAAATATCGTGCGTCATAGCAATGGCGGCGCGATGGTCTACCCGGCCTATCTTACGGATGAAGCATATGAATTGACCGCGCACGAGCTCCCGCAATTTTACCGGATGCGGACGGTAGCCGCGAGGCGTAACTATCCACGTGGCCTTATAATTTTGCTTTCATGCATCGGATTATTTGTGGGTTTCAGAATGTGGCTCGGGCCGGAACACGGGACCGCTCCCGCCCTCCTCACGTCGACAGCGCTGGCTTTTCTTATCGCATCCTGGGATTTGATAATCCGACCCAAACGGGAATTCCGGGCCCAATTTCCCAAGGCGCCCCGGGTGACCGCCGATCCATCGCGCAGAAAAAGGCGCATTCTTGCGGCGCTCATCGCCTTCGACCCGGTCATTTGCACCGGCGCGACCCTTCTGTGCCTTGGACTGATTGCCAGCATGGCACTACAGGCGGCGCTGTATCCACACCCCCTTACCTTGCGCGCGCATGATGCATCGATCCTATTGACCGGGTTGACCATTCTGATTGGCGGATGCGCCTATTATGGCCACCTGACTTGGCATCATTTGCTGTTTTTCATGAGAAACAAGCGGCGCCCGGCGCAAGAGGACGTGGAAATACTGGAAAATGATCGCGAAGCGCTCGATCCAAATTTCCCCAATTCAGCCGGCGCGTATTCGAACTCGCCGCCGCGGGACTACCAGCTCTGAGGTATTGCGGCGTTCAGCCCAACACCGCGATTACGGGAGCTTGGGCTGCTTCAACGGTGCGATTTTAAGTAACTAAAATCACACCACAATTTGTGCTCGCCCACAAACATTTCTGCCTTTGAGACTCTATCCCTAAAAACAGACATCGATACCCCGGCAGCGCCTTCAGCCGTGCCTTTAAATCATCACAATTTGGACTGAATCTTGCCAGTACCATACGGGAGGATAGACGCTGAAGTTAACGATCGGCAGGCGAGACTTGTCGACGTTGGTATCAGGTTCCGCAGAAAGGCAGATGTGGCACTTGATTAATGAGTGATTTGCGGGGCTTACCATGCACTACCAAACTAGCAATCGCGCCCGGCCAGTTCGCCAAGGCCAGCAAAGCGCCCTACAAAAATGTGTCAAATGCGGGGTGACCTTCGTTGCCCAACGGCCAGGCCATCGGACCTGTCGAAAATGCACCGTCGGCCATCAGCATCATGGCCCGCATGCGGGACTCCGGCACCGGACCGTTTAGTTCGTTATATGCGCTCGACTTCCGCGTCGCGGCGCCCATGTATGGGCCGACTGAGCTAGCCGGTATGCCTATAACCGACTATCTGCGCCGCCGTTTCTAAGCCCTCCCTATCCTTCCAAATTGCCGGTAGTGCGCGCACTTGCGTGCCGAAGTAGTTATTGTGGCCGTTCCCTTCGGAAATAGTGCGGCTTTCTTTCCCGCAACGGCAAATTACGCCGAAATTCGGCGAGCGCGTCCCGGCCGGCGAATTTCAGGAACGCGCCCCTTATTCAACGCCTGCGCAATCTCACCCAGCGCACGATCATGCCACAATCGAACGGTATCGTGGTGCAAACCGAACAGTTTGCCGAGCCGCCGATAACTGACGATATGGCGGTCGCTGACCGGGTGGCGCAGAGACCGGGAAAGACATAGGCGCCGCTTCCGCGGATCGCTCAAATACCACAACCACTGCAGCGATTCGTCCATATCCGCCACCGCACGGGCGCTTGGCGGCAACCTCAATCGGTGCCGGTCATCTGAGAAATCCCGTCTCATCTCGTCCGAGGCTCCGATCATAGCGGCGAAGGCGTCTTCTGCGCGCTGGGCCGTCGCCGGCCAACCGGATCGCAGGCGACCGGGCAACGCACCTTTTGGAAGCGGAAGCGCCATAAGCGTCCGCCCTGCCGCTTCCAACCGCCGTTTTACCGTATCCGGCACCCAAAGATGGTTCGGCGGCATATCGCCAACCGTCACCGGGGCAAACCGTTCTGCAGGTCGGACGTGATCGAGTAACAGAGAATGCGGCCGTCCTCGTTGCGAATCGGCGCTACACGGCACGTAACGTGATGGCCGCAATCGGCCCACGCCGCCTCGATGCTCCGCGCCAGCATCCGGGCACTCTGCCGGCGCAAGCAATAATCCGCCTCACTTTCATCGGGCCTGGCGCTGAATCGGGGAATATTCACAGCCACCTCCCCGATCGATCGATCCGCAACGCACCTCCGTGCCAAAGCAATTCTGTCATATACCTCACCCCAATAAGACTGCAGTCCTGCCAAAACTTCGTGCATAGGCTGTATTAATATTCCGTACGATTGTCAATGTTTTCCCGTGCAAATTATGCGGAAAGTCAGTACAAATAGCGCAGCATATTGGGACGAAGCTCATGGCGACCGAGTCCAAGGCAGCATCAGAACTGAAGCGATTGCGCGAACGGGCGCAACTCTCCGTACGTCAACTCGCCATGGCGTTGAAAGACGCAGATTCAAAATACGGCCGTTCAGCGTCCTCGTACGCCTACTACGAAAACGAATACAAGAAGCCGTATCTCCCCGCCGATCTGGTCGAAGCCCTGGGACCATTGCTCGCCGGACGCGGTAAACCGCCAATTTCCGAACCACAGGTCGCAGCCCTTGCCGGCGTTCGGCGCGGCAGTCTGTGGCTTCATCCGGATCCGGTTGGAGAACCCGTAAATCACCAGAAATCCGCGGCAATTGATCCAGATCTCCTGTCTGAAATATTGCTTCGGCTTGACCGATTTGAACAGGGCCGACCGCCCGGCCTCGCGCCGCATCAACAGGCTTATCTGGCATCCCGCATCTATGGCAGGGTCGCAGATGTCCCCCGGGCCGCCCGTCCGGCATGCATCGATGCGGAGTTCGATGATATCGCAGAGATAGCAGCACTGTTTGCCGATCCCGGCGACTCGTAGCCGTTTGCCTGCGCGTACGCGTTTGAACATCTTCGGAAGCGCTTAAGCGAACTATCCCGCCAGCGTGTTCGACCCTTCCACGACACCCGTTTCAGAGCGCCTTGAAATGAATCGCGCACCGATTTAGCCGCGTATTCGATTGTTGGATTCCCGAATTTACTGTACGGCATTTTAGTACATTACTCCTCGTCGATTGAGGTGAATTCGAATCTCGACAACCGAATGGAAGGAAATTTCATGACAGCGGCAAAACGGCTGCCAAACCCGGCGTCGGACCGGCTCAGCGACGCCGATCTGGCGGAATGGGCCGACTGGGAGAAATGGCAGGATCAGGCCGAATGGCAGGACATTGCCGATGCCGGCCCTATCGACGAAGACCATGAAGGCGCCCTTGATGGCTCTACAGAGGATCCACAATGGCTTGACGAAATGACCCGCCGGTTGCGCCGGGTTGGCTTCGGGGCGGACCATTGAGCGCTGAATCGCATTCAGGACCCTATGCCCGTTTCGCCGAAGCGAAAGAAGCGGCGGCCAAGGACGGACTGCCTGACTACGGAGACTGGCGCTCCGCTCTGGAACGGCAATATGCCGTAATGCCGCTTTGGTATTGGGATACGGTGATCTGCCGCCAAAACTATACGGAATACGTCCGGGAACGCCTCGCCTGGCAACGACGGCAGGCGAGGATTAACCAAGGAAATGTCAACTTTCACCGCCGGCTCGGCCGCTCTGCCGACTAGCAGCAGCGATCTTGCCAACGCA
>CAYYBI010000176.1:0-6068 GCA_964469835.1 uncultured Rhodospirillaceae bacterium | reverse complement strand
CATATGCTCCAGACTTTCGGACCTGCCACGGCGTGCAGCCACACCGTCTAAGGCGACTCGTCGCCGCTTATAATCCGAGAGCGGGAGCCTGTCACGGCAGCGATCCGGTGCGGTCCGCCGTCGTATCGACTCGGCGCTGCGGCGTTCGGATCAGTCCGGATCGGGTCCGCGAACGATCATCGAATGGACCGTGTCCGACACGCCGATGCATTTGATCGCCATGCGGGGCGTCTATGGTGCGAGCGACATCAGAACGCGCGCAAGCTGGCGTTTCATTCTGGCGAAATCGGGATGTATTTCATCCTCGCGCAGCGCGACCCGCGAATTCAGTTCGATGATTTTCGGCCCGTCGGCGGTGAGGACCATGTCGACGCAAAACAGCCGTGGCCCGTAATGCGCAAGCGTGTCGTCCACGTGCATTGCGATCTCCAGCAGCGGCTTCGGAATCGCGCTCCGCTCGACTATTTTCAACGTGGCCCCGCGGGAGATGGAGGCGACCAGTTGCCCAGGCGGGGGCGTCCTGACCAGGGCGCAAATAACCTCGCCGTTCAACAGCGTGATTCGGAAATCATGAATGCCGTGCACGATTCCCGGGATGCCCTGCTCGGAATATAGAAACTCCTGGACGATCGCCGGAAGCGCAATCGGCGGCGATTGCAACGTGTCCTGCGGACTGATGAAGACGTCTTTGCCCTGCAGCCCGTCGACTGGTTTGACGACGATATAGTCGCCCGGGAGCTGGGCCAGCGCCTTGCGGTATTCCGGTTCGGTTTGTGCGCGGAAGGTCAGCGGTGACAGCTCACGGAAGAGCTTGTAGGACTCCCACTTGTCGGTGCAAAGGTGGCTGATTGCAGGGCTGTTGAAGACGCGGTGGAAATCGTCCGCCGTGAAGCGGCCCTTGTCGAAAATGACGTCCGCCCTGACCGGTCCACTTTGCAGGACGTCGCCGTTTTGGAAGCGCCAGCTCCTCGAGAACCGGCCGCCGCCCTGGTAGGTCTTGATATCGCGGACGACCCAGTACACGCCGCCCAGTCGGACGATTTCATCTGCGAGTTGGCCGTGACTGATCCGGTAGCGGCGCTTTTCGAACGGATAGTCGGGCGTGTGCGGTCCTTGGAAGTCCTTCTCTCCGAAAAAGACAACGATGTTCTTTGACGTCGAATTCGCGCGCGGCAAAACGGGCTAAACCCTGAGTTCCGACGTCAGTGCGCATTGCATGGCGGGCCGTTTCGCCAAGGCGATGATCCAGGTAAGAAAGCGGGCGATATAAGGCTCACCTGTCAACAGTTCGAGGCGTGAAATGCCGCCGATATTGCCGACGTTAATCTCGCTGATCAGCCAGCCGCCGTCGTTGTTGGTAAGAAAATCATAGCCCAGGGTATGGAAGCCGTACTCACGGTAAAGGGGAACGGTCCGGTCGATGGCGAGGCGTTCGAAGTCGGTAATGTCCGCGATCGTGCATTTACTGTCCGAGTTGCTCACATTGTGCACCCAATGACCGCTCACCGAGCGGCGCAGATAGGCGCCATAGATCTCGCCGTCGATCACCACGATCCGCTTGTCGCCGGCCGTCGCGCGGTCGAGATACCGCACCAACTCGATGCGGTCCCATTCGCCGCGTGCGTAATCCATGACGTCGCCAAGGGATTCGTGCTGACGGATACCGTGACGGATGTGATCGGTCATGAAGATACGGTCTTCGCGCCAGATCTTGAAAACGCCAAGGCCTCCCGTGCTGTTCGGCCGTTTTGCCACGACGACGCGATGGCGGGCGAGGAAAGCCGACAAATCATCGGCATCGATGGCCACGACGGTATCAGGGGTGAAGTTCGGCGCCAGATTTGAGAGGAAACCGGCGGAAATTTGAAGCTTCTTGTTGATCGGGTTGTTGAGGAATTGCGTGTAATCAAGCCAACGCCCCAGCCTATCGAGATAGCCATGCGGAAATGGTTTCAGCGTTCGGCAAAATATGACGTCGAGCGCCGAAACCGGCATCGTAACGCGGGCCTCATCGTTCAATCCGAGAAAAGCCTCATGGGAAAGATCATTTGTCTCGATCGGCGTTACGGCCACATCGTCGGTACCGGTTACCTCGGACGTTGGAATATGGAATAAGTCAATTCGCGGATCGCGCGCCGCCGCCCGATATGTCATTGGAATGTCGTTATCTTCATGCCGATATTTTTCAGGGTCACAAATGAAGGCGACGTTCATGGTTTTGCCCCGGCTGCAAAAAATATAGACAACACGACACCATAATAAGATATGGGAAGCCTGGGCGGAACGCCAATGCCGTCGGTGTCGGCGCATGGTCGAAACCCAAATGCGCGAGTGTTCAGTATCCTCATATCCAACTTCCACGTAATTTGTGCAATGTTAGTTTACCAAACGGGACATTGCCAAATGCGCTGCTGCTTTAGCGTGAATCGGCGATAACAGGAAACAGGAATGACGACTCAAAACAAAAAATTCCGCGATCCAACATTTGCCTGGTTTTGCTGCCGCAATGCGACGCGGCAATGTCAGTCACGGTGGCGCCGGTGGCGTCGCTCGGCCGGATCGCTGGCCGTGGTCTTCCTGTTGCCGTTGTTGTTGAGCGCGCATGCCGCCGTTGCGGAAATGCCAGCCGCGCTGAAGGCCGCCGACACATCCAGCCCGCGCGCGACGCTCCGAACCCTCATCGACAACGTGACCGCTGCCCACCAGGTCCTGCAGGTCGCGAGATTCGTGAACAGGACCGAAGGCGGGCTGTTCATGTCCGACGAGGTGATCGCAAAGGTCGAAGAGGCCAGGGACATCCTCGCGCGGGCAGTGAAGACTCTCGATTTGAGCGAAGTGCCGCCGGTCGGATTGAGCCGACTCGCGAAGGTGAAGGTGGTTCTGTTCAAGGAAGTGCTCGACCGCATTTCCCTGCCGCCGGAGTCCGCGATCCCCGGGTCCGATGCGGTCAGAGACGATAAAATCTTGCGTTGGCGGTTACCCGGCACGGAAATCGTCCTCATCAAGATGCCAGACGGCCCGCGCGCCGGCGAGTTTCTGTTCAGCGCGGCAACGGTTGCACAAATCAACACATTCTACAGGAAGGTGCGGCACCTCCCCTACCAAACGACGACGACAAAGGGATTGTTTGAAAGGCTTGCCTCGCAACCCGGTGGACTGCTGGCGCCGAAATGGCTGCAATGGGTGCAATACCTGCCGCCTTGGGCGAAATCACATTACTATGAGCATACGCTCTGGCAATGGGTGGGGATGGCTATCGCATCGTTGCTGGTCGTTATGATTCCCTGCCTCGCCGTACGCTGGCTGCGTCGTTGCCCGCAACCCGACGGGCTGCATTGGCGGGCGTGGCGGCGCGCGATCCTGCCGATAGTGATAATGTGCAATTTCCTACTGTTCCGGTACCTTGCCGCCGACGTGGTCAATATGACCGGGTTTGTCTTCGACGTTGTCGTTAAGGTGCTGGCAACGCTGTTTTATTTTACTGCGGCCTGGCTCGCCTTCATTGTCACCAGCGTCATCGTCGAATCGATTATCGCCTCACCGCGGATCGATCCGAAAAGCCTCGATGCCAATATGCTCAGGGTGCTGTTCCGAATCTTGGGAAGTGCCGCCGCCATCAGTCTTGTATTGTTCGGCGCCGGGCGGATTGGCATTCCGGTCATTCCATTGCTGGCTGGCCTGGGTGTCGGCGGCTTGGCGCTGGCGTTGGCGGCGCAGCCGACGATTGAAAACCTGATCGGCGGCATCATGTTGTATACCGACCGGCCGGTGCGGGTCGGGGAGCTTTGCAGCTTCGGCAATCTCACGGGGCGCGTGGAATATATCGGTCTGCGGTCGACCCGGATACGCGCGATCGACCGCAAGCTGATCAGCGTGCCGAATGCCGATTTCGCGAAAATGAGCCTGGTTAATTTCACCCGGCGCGATCGCATGTTGCTGCGGACGACGATCGGGCTGCGCTATGAGACCACGCCTGAACAACTGCGCCACGTCTTGGCGAAGCTTCGCGAAATGCTGATTGCCCATCCCCGGATCAATCCGGCGCCGATGCGCGTGCGCTTCGTCGGCTTCGCCGCCTATTCGCTGAACGTCCAGATCCACGCCTTTGCCAACACGCGGCTGTTCCCCGAATTTTCGGCGATTCGCGAGGACGTGTATCTGCGGGTCATCGATATCGTCAAAGCGTCGGGAACCGGCTTTGCCTTCCCGTCGCAGACCACTTATTTCGCGCGCGATGGCGGTATCGACGGCGAGCGCGGCACCGAGGTGGAAGAACAGGTGCAACGCTGGCGCGAGGCGGGCGAGCTGCCCTTCCCCGATTATTCGGGCGACCAGAAAGCAGAGATCAAGGATACGCTGGATTATCCGCCCGAAGGATCGGCGCTGACCCCGCAGCCGGAGAGCGACACGCCGAAATCCAATTGACGGACCGGCCACGCCGCCGCGGCGGCGGCTTGCGGTGAATACCGTATTTTCTAAGAACAGGGAGATTTAGGACATGGCGGCGCAGAAAAAGGTGGCAATCGTTACGGGCGCGGGAACCGGCATCGGCCGATATTCGGCAATTGCGCTGCTGCGAGAAGGATATTCGGTGGCGCTGGCCGGGCGCCGCCAAGAACCTTTGGAGGAATCCATCGCCGAGGCGGGCGACGACGGCGCGCGCGCGTTGCCGGTATCGACCGATGTCGGCGACCCGGCATCGGTGAAGGCCCTGTTTGCCGCGACCAAGGAGCGGTTTGGCCGCCTCGACGTGTTGTTCAACAATGCGGGCACCGGTGCGCCGCCGGTTCTGTTCGAAGACCTGACCGATGCGCAGTGGCAGTCGGTGGTCGACGTCAATTTGACCGGATCGTTTCTGTGCGCCCGCGAAGCGTTCCGGTTGATGAAGGAACAGTCGCCGATGGGCGGGCGCATCATCAACAACGGGTCGATTTCGGCGCATGCGCCGCGGCCGAATTCGGCGCCGTACACGTCGACCAAGCACGCAATAACCGGGCTCACCAAAGCGATTTCTCTGGATGGCCGGAAATACGACATCGCCTGCGGTCAAATCGACATCGGTAACGCGGCGACGCCGATGACCGAGCGGATGACCAAGGGCGTGCCGCAGGCGAACGGCTCGGTCGAGGTCGAGCCCCGGATGGATGTCAACGCAGTGGCGCGCGCGGTCGTACACATGGCCGAGCTGCCGCTCGATGCGAATATCCAGTTCATGACAATCATGGCGACCAAGATGCCTTTCGTCGGGCGCGGATAGTTTGAAGACGCTGCGCACGGTCCATCTGTATCCCGGGCTTACGCTGGCGCCGTTGCTCCTGTTCTTTACCGTGTCCGGCGCTTGACAAGCCTTTGACCGGCACGAATCGCGCAAGGATCACAGCTATCAGGCGCCCCGCGTTCTGGGCGCTCTTTCCCGCGTGCATACCAAGCAGCGGTTGAAATCCTTTCTCGGCGCAACGAAACGCTCATACGCCTTTCAGTGGATGTCAGCGGTCGCCGGAGCGGGCATCGCCGTCCTCGCCCTGCTGGGGATCGTCATGGCTTTCCGCACGGCGCGCAACAAACGGCTGCCAGCCGCGTTGCTTGGCTCGGGTGCGTTTTTGCCTGCCGCGGTATTTGTTCTTGGCGCACTTTAACGGCCGTCACCGGGCGGCGGACCGGGGCCTTTCAGGGTTGCGGGCCTTCAGGATCACCGGCGGCGGCCGCCCTTGAAGATCGATCCCAGGACGCCGCGGATGATCTCCCGGCCGAGCGTAGTCCCGATCGACCGCAAGACGCTTTTCACCAACACTTCCGTCGTCGATTGCCGCTGGCGGCCCGTTTTCTGGGGTGTCTCCGGCTGCTGTGCCGCAGCGGTTTCCGCGCGTGCCTGCAAGAGTTCATACGCGGATTCGCGATCGATTTCCCGGTCGTAGCGCCCGGCGACGGGGCTGGCGGCCATGATACCGTCGCGTTCGCTCGGGGATGCTGGACCGATTCGCGACGCCGGCGGCCGGATTCGCGTTCGCTCGACGATGCCGGGTGCGCCTTTTGCGTCGAGGGTGGAGACCAGCGCCTCGCCGACCTCG
>CAYYBI010000175.1:0-9647 GCA_964469835.1 uncultured Rhodospirillaceae bacterium | reverse complement strand
CGCGTCTCTGTTGGCTCAGCAAGCAATGCCGTCGAGCAACATAACGAGGCGTCAGCCTATGCGGCTTGCAATATTTCCTCAAGCTTCAGGGCGGCAGCCTCTTCGTCGATCGATTCCACCGCAGCCAGCTCGCGCGAAAGCCGCTCAATTGCCGCCTGATAAATCTGCCGTTCGCTATACGACTGGTCCGGCTGGCCCGCGCCGCGATGGAGATCGCGCACCACCTCAGCAATGGAGATCGGGTTGCCGGAATTAATTTTGGCCTCGTATTCCTGCGCCCGGCGGCTCCACATTGTGCGGCGAACACGGCTCCGGCCCTTTAAGGTTTTCAACGCGTTCTTCATTTCGTCCTTGGAGCTCAGCTTTCGCAAGCCGGATTCGTCCGTTTTTCCGACCGGGACACGCAAGGTCATGCGGTCCTTTTCGAAACTGATGACCAGCAGCTTCAACGAGAAACCATCGATCTCCTGATCCTCGATGCCGGTAACCTTGCCGACGCCGTGGGTTGGGTAAACAACCCAGTCATTTTTCTTGAAAGTCATTTTCGCAGCCATCTGCGTCTCTCTACGTAGTTTCCCTGGATTTCTAAAATCAACCGCCGGCGATCATCCGGTTCGCCCAACAGAACGGCCTCGCTCGCGTGCCGGCCGACCGGCGCGTCTCGCTTTCCATCCCATACATTCCGCAAAGCTAGCGCCCTTTCCCCATTGAATTCGGAGAAATGGCGCGCGAATCGCGAATCCGGCCCCTTTCCGAGCCGGATTTTCCTCATTGCAATTTCCGTGCGAAATCTTATCCCGCCAAGGCGTCACGGAATTACATATAGCACAAAATTCCGATGATTTACAGGGTTCAGCCGCACAGGCGACCGAATTCGCGAATTGTCTCGCTGCAGCCGGCCTAACCCTCGCCGGGGTCCGCGCTGAAATATTTTTCGAACTTCCCGGTTTCGTCCTTATAGGTGTCGGCGTCCGCAGGCGGCTCGCCTTTGCGCGTTATATTCGGCCATTTCTCGGAATAATCGCGGTTTAGCTCAAGCCATTGCTCGGCGCCAGCGTCCGTATCCGGGAGAATCGCCTCTACCGGGCATTCCGGCTCGCAAACGCCGCAATCGATACACTCGTCCGGATGGATCACCAGCATATTCTCGCCGACATAGAAACAATCCACCGGACAGACTTCGACACAGTCCTGATACTTGCATCGAATGCAATTTTCATTGACGATATAGGTCATTCGGAAACTCCTTCCCCTTATTGTCGCGCGCGCAGCATAGCCCGCCCTTCGCCTTTATCCGTTGTCTGGGTAATCGGCGGCACCCAAGGGCGATATCACGCGTTTGCGCGCCGCCCCACTTTCCTGATCAGTGACATACAAAAGACCGGCCACCCGACGCAACAGATTCGCTTCGAATGGATGCAATTTGCCGTCAGCATACGCAATTTCCCACAACATCTCGATCAGCTTCACTCGTTCATCATGGTCGAAGTGCTGCTCGATCTTCCGGGTGAAGCCATAAATTTCAACCGCACCGTCAACCGTCGCCGCCGCGGCATCGATCAAGGACGTCACCTCCGCGGCATCGAGCGTGAACCGTGCCTGCAGGACGGACGCCACGCGCGCGCGCTCCTTCGCGTCGAACTGACCGTCGAGGCGGGCCGCCTCGATCAGCAGGGCCGCCGCCGCGAGCCGAAGCTCCTCGTCGTTGTGCCGGCCGTCGGGCGACCGGGCCCGGCCTTGGCGATCCTGCAAGAATGCTTTCACATGCGCTAGCATATCCGGGAGTTAGCACAGATGGGGGCGCCGGAAAACGGTGTTTCCGCATCCCAGCCGCCGACTTGTCCCGCGGTGATTGTTGGCTTAGCGTCACACCGGTTCCGCCAGACACGTTCCATCGGGCTCCCGCCATGACCAAAACAGAAGATCTGCGCCGCTATTATCCGGCAACCGAGCGAAACCGGGATTCGATTGTCTCGGTCCTTCGGCGCGTTCTGCCGCAATCAGGGTTGATTCTGGAGGTTGCCAGCGGTTCCGGCGAACACGCGGCCCATCTTGCAACGGTCTTTCAGAATCTCGTTTGGCAGCCAAGCGACAGGGATCCGGAATTGCTGGACAGCATTGCGGCCCATGCGGACGCCAGCGGCGCGGCCAATATTCTCCGACCCCTAGTGCTCGACGTGGCGGCGCACCCTTGGCCGATCGACCGGGCGGCCGCCGTCCTGTGTATCAACATGATTCATATTTCGCCCTGGTCGGCCTGCCAGATGCTGCTCAAGGGGGCCGGCGCCCTGCTTGCGGAGGGCGGTGTCTTGTATCTCTACGGTCCCTACAAGCGCAGAGGCCGCCACACCGCACCGACGAACGCCGCATTCGATGCGTCCCTTCGGCAGCAAAATCCGGCATGGGGGCTACGCGCCGTGGAGGATGTCGAGTCAGAAGCCCAGCAATACGGCCTGCGTCTGGAAGAGATCGTGGACATGCCCGCCAATAATTTCAGTCTGATCTTGCGCAAAGCCTCTTGAATCCAGCGCAACCGAACCGCCGCGTCATCAGTTGGGCGACTGGTTTACGACCAATCGCCGTCGCTCTTGAGACGTTCAACCGCGCGCCGGTCTTTTTTTGTCGGCCGCCCGGATCCGGGTTCCCGCGACGGCGCGCGTTCCGACGGCGTTTTGGCGTCGGCGGATGGCTTTGGCGGGGTCAGGTCCTCGTATAACAGGCGTGCTTCCGGGGCCGGGCCACGCCGTTCCCCGAGCGCCGCGATCTTCACCACCCGCACAAGCGGCCCGGTGGTGAATGTGAGAACGTCACCGGTTTGCACCGGGTGGTTCGGTTTGTTGACGATTTTCCGATTGATGCGAAGGCCGCCGGCAGTCACGCGTTTCGCCGCAAGAGTGCGGCTCTTGAAGAAGCGCGCATGCCAAAGCCACTTGTCGATCCTGAGCCTATTAACCGTCGCTTCCGTCACTTAGCCGGCACCAATCCCTCGAGCGCGGCGAATGGCGATGCGCTGTTGTCGCGCGGTTCCGCCGCACCTCTCTTGGCCACCCCTTTCCGGCTCGACCGTCCCTTCGCACCGGGCCGGCGCTTGGGCAGGAACACGGTCCCCTCCGCTGTTTGGCGGGCCCTGAAGCCGAGCCGGCCGAGCACTACCGCCAATTCCTCTCCGGCGCACCCGGCGAGATGGGTTAAATCCGGTGATTCTGCAATGGGACCCTCACGCGCGCGCCGGCGCAACGCGGAAGACAGCCGCTCAACCTGATCGAACCGAAGGGCTCGGCTGCCAAGCACCCGGTAACCCGTCGCAGCCCAGCAATCCTTGGCGACCCGCTCCGCCGGCAGAACCGGCCTATCCACCGGTTCGGCCAATATCTCCGGGACCGGCTGATCCCGGAAGGCCGCCCAGAGAATCGCGCGGAGGCGGACCGCCGCCGGCTTCGCGAGCGCGGGAAAAAAAACAGATTGAGCGCCGATGCGAATGCCGAGCGCGGCCACGGCCTTGCGCCCCGAAGGACCAAGACTGTCGACCAGCGAGCGGACGTCTTGGCGCGCCTGCGACCCGAGACATTCGGAGAGCTGGAAGACCAAGCCCCGGGCGGGCGCCGGCAAATCGGCTTCGAGCGCCGCAAAAAGACATTTCAATCGTTTGCGAATATGACGGCCCAGCCATTCGTCGAGACGGCGGCGCAGGACCTCCCGGACGTTGTTTTCCATCAGGTCATTGCGCAATACCTCGACGCGGGGATGCAATAATCCGCGACCGGCGCTCAGCCGCGCCACATCGACACCGCGCCAGCCAAGCCGTGCGCCGTTCGACAGGGTAAAACTGCCATCGTCATCTGCGGCGATTTGCGCTGCCCGGCGCGGCAGTTCCTGCGCCACCGCACGCCGCGCGGCGGCCATCACCGTTCGCCGCTGATCCAGGCCGGATTCGGGAACGAAGGTCATGCCCGCCATACTTCCAACCCGTTCTCCCTCGACCACGACTTCATGTCCCGCCGTCACCGCCGACAGTAGCTGCGAGCCATCCTCGCGCCGGCGATCGATCAGCGCAGCCCGGTGATCGACGAACCGCTGGGTCAGTTTCAGGTGCAGTGTATCGGACAGTTTGTCTTCAATGGCCCGCGTACGTTCCTGCCAATGGACGTTGTCATCCAGCCAATCGCCGCGATGGCTGATATAGGTCCACGTGCGGATATGAGCGATTCGGTTCGTCAGCGTGTCGATATCGCCGGTGGTGACGTCCAGTCGACCGATCTGGTCAGCCACCCAATCCACCGGCAGCCGGCCATCCAGATCGGGACCATCGGTCAAGGCCAGGTACACACGTCGCACCAGCCGTGCATGCTGATCCGGCGTGGTCTTGCGAAAATCCGGTATTTGGCAGACTTCCCAAAGCAGCCGGACCGCCGCGGGATTGGTCGCCATTTCCACAATGTCCTGGTCCTGAGTCAAGCGGGCAAGCACGGCGTAGTCCTCACCATCGCGGGCCCGAATCAGTTCCGGACGCGGCGGCGGCGATTCCAGGCTCTTCAACAGAGTTTTGGGCGACTTGAAGTCGAGGCGGGTCTTGCGCCAATACGCTCGCTCGACCGCATCGAATGTATGGGATTCGACGGCTTCGACGGTCTCCTCGTCGAACGGCTTCAATTCGTTGGTAATACCGAAGGTACCGTCGTTCATATGGCGGCCGGCGCGGCCCGCGATCTGACCGATCTCCGCCCGGTTCAGAAGTCGTGGACGCCGACCGTCGAATTTCCGCGTCCCGGCGAAGGCGACGTGATCCACATCCATGTTGAGGCCCATGCCGATCGCATCCGTCGCAACCATATAATCGACTTCGCCGGCCTGATACATCGCGACCTGCGCATTCCGTGTGCGCGGGCTCAGCGCCCCCAAAACGACGGCAGTCCCGCCGCGCTGTCGCCGAATCGACTCGGCCAGCGCATAGACTTCATCGATCGAAAACGCCACCACCGCACTGCGCCGGGGCAGCCGGCCGAGTTTGCGCGGCCCGGTATACGACAGTTTCGAGAACCGTTTCCGCGTCTCGATCTCGACATCCGGCACCAACCGCTTGATCAATCCCCGTACCGTATCGGCGCCCAGGAACATCGTCTCGTCCGTGCCGCGCGCATGCAGGAGGCGATCCGTGAAGACATGGCCCCGTTCGGGATCTGCGCAAAGCTGGATTTCATCGATGGCGAGAAAGGCGACGGGCCGGTCCACCGGCATCGATTCGACGGTGCAGATGAACCACCGGGGATTTGGCGGAATGATCTTCTCTTCGCCGGTTATCAGCGCCACCGCGCGCGTGCCCTTCAGCGACACCACACGGTCGTAATTCTCCCGCGCCAGAAGGCGCAAGGGAAATCCGATCATACCGCTGGCATGACCGAGCATTCTGTCGATGGCGAGATGCGTTTTGCCGGTGTTCGTCGGTCCCAGAACCGCCCGCACCCGACCCGGGAAGAAGGTCGTCATAGCCCGACCATAGAACGGTTTTCCACCCAATCTGGCAAGTAAAATTACGATCCCCGGGCGAACGGAAATAGCGCGGCGGGCCGGCGTCTAGCCCGTGGCGACCAAGGGCACGAACGCGACCGGCAACATTGCGGTTTCGGTGATCTGTTCCGCACTGTCCTTGACGACCCTTATCAGCGTTTGCAAGCCGCCCCGTGGGCCGATCGGGATTACCATACGGCCGCGGGGCGCCAATTGCTCGATCAGCGCCTGCGGCATCGCCGGCGCCGCTGCGGTGACGATGATCGCATCAAAGGGCGCGTGTTCCGGCCACCCCGCATTCCCGTCACCGACGTGAAATTGAATGTTGCGATACCCGAGAACCGCCAGCACGGCCTGCGCCCGTTCCGATAACGCCGCCACCGTTTCGATGGTAAAGACCCGTTCCGCCAATTCGGCCAGGATAGCAGCCTGATAACCGGAGCCGGTGCCGACCTCCAACACCCGGCTGTCCGGCGTCAGCTGCAGCATATCGGTCATTATCGCGACTATGAACGGCTGCGAGATCGTCTGCCCATGACCGATCGCTAAAGGCCGGTTCCGATACGCTCGGCCACGCAGGGAGTCGGGAACGAAAGCGTGCCGCGGCACGGCGCGGAGCGCCGCGAGCACCCGCGGATCGAGCCGGGCCTTGCCGAGGAATTCGCGTGTTGCACGTACCTCCAACTCGATCTCGGCGACCAGCGCATCCCGTGCGGCCACGACGTCAGTATCGCTGTTTGGCTCTCGGTTTGGCATCGCCGGATATGTGAGCACATTACAGGAGGGCTTGCAGCGGGAAATATTGCGACACATATATCGGCCGAGCGAATTACCGCTTGAAACAGCCCTATTCAGATTGATCCGAGGAAACGACTCACCATGGCAAAGAAACCCGCGGCCGGCAAAAAGAAACCGGCGGGCAAAGGCCCGGAAACCCAGCATTTTCAGGCTGAAGTCAGCCGGCTGCTCGATATTGTCGTGCACTCGCTCTACAGCGAGCGCGAGATCTTTCTGCGTGAATTGATCTCCAATGCGTCGGACGCATGCGACCGGCTGCGCTATGCGGCGCTGACCGAGGCGGACCTGATCGCGGGCGATACCGAATTCCGCATCGAAATCGCAATCGACAAAGACGCCAAGACGATTGGCGTTTCCGACAATGGAACGGGCATGAGCCGGGACGAATTGGTTGACAACCTTGGCACCATCGCGCGATCGGGAACCGCCGCCTTTTTGGACCAGATGGCCGAAGGCGCCGGCAAGGACGTAAGCCTGATTGGACAATTCGGTGTCGGCTTCTATGCGTCTTTCATGGTGGCGGACCGGGTAACGGTGGTCACCCGGCGCGCCGGCGAAGACAATGCCTGGTGCTGGTCTTCCGACGGCAAGGGAGAGTTTACCGTCGAGGCGGCAGAGCGATCGGGACGCGGCACCAGCATAACCTTGCACGTGAAGGATGACGCAGAGGAATTCCTATCGGCGGACCGGCTGCGCCGGATCATAAAAACCTATTCCGATCATATTCCCTTCCCGATCATGCTGGCGGGCGAACAGGACGATGCGGCACCGGAAACGGTGAACGAGGCATCGGCAATCTGGACGCGGTCGAGAGACCAAATCGAGCAATCGCAATACACCGAATTCTATCACCACACGGCGCACGCAATGGACGACCCCTGGCTGACGTTGCATTTCAAGGCCGAGGGCGTAATCGAATACACAGGCCTGCTTTTCATACCGGGGGCGCGGCCGTTCGATTTGTTTCACCCGGACCGCAAACAGGCCGTCAAACTGTACGTCAAACGGGTCTTCATCACCGACGATTGCGACGAATTGCTGCCGCCCTGGCTGCGGTTCCTGCGCGGGATCATCGATACCGAAGACCTGAACCTCAATGTCAGCCGCGAAATGCTGCAGAACAATCCGGTGCTGGCAAAGATCCGTGCCGGGCTCTGCAATCGCGTGCTGGGCGAATTGGCGAAAAAGGCGGAAAAGGAACCGGACGCCTACGCCACTTTCTGGGATAATTTTGGCGCCGTCCTGAAAGAAGGATTGTACGAAGATTTCGAGCACCGGGAACAGCTCCTGAAGGTCGCGCGATTCAACTCAACCGCAGGCGACGCGATTACGAGTCTCGCCGATTACGTGAGCCGGATGCGCGAAGGCCAGGACGCGATATACTACATTTCCGGCGAGGATCTCGATGCGGTATCGAGAAGCCCGCAGCTCGAGGGCTTCCGGGCGCGCGGCGTCGAGGTGCTGCTGCTGACCGACCCGGTCGACGAGTTCTGGATTCCGTCGGTGGGCGTCTTCGACACCAAGCCGTTCAAATCGGTCACCCGGGGCAGCGACGACCTTTCGAAAATCAAAGCGACCGAAGGCGCGGACACGGACAGCGACAACGACACGGCGGCGCCGGAAGGGCTCGACAGCTTGATCGCGCTGTTAAAGCTGTCGCTCGGAGATTCGGTGAAGGATATCCGGGGCTCGCAACGCCTGACCGACAGCGCGGTGTGCCTCGTCGCCGACGATTCCGACATGGATATTCGTCTGGAACGGCTGCTCAAGCAGCACAATCAGCTGTCCACGACCGCCACGCGTATCCTCGAAATCAATCCGAAGCATGCTTTGATCAAGCGGCTGGCCGACGCCGCGCAGCGGGATGGCGCCAGCGACGATCTTACCGACGTGGCCATGCTGCTGCTCGACCAGGCCCGCATCATGGAAGGGGAAGCGGTGACCGACCCGGCGGCCTATGCGCGGCGCATGGAAACGATGATGGAAAGAGGATTGGGCGGCTAGCGCGATTTTATTCGAGCGTCGACCCGGACCGCGCCTTAATGCTCGAAGGGCATGCTTGCCGCGGCGACGACGTGACCATGGCCGCGTTTCTGGACAATCACGGCACAGCCGCCATCACCCTTTTTGCCGACCAGCGAGACCGAGTATTCGACCGGCTGGCCGGTCCACGGGCCGATCACCTTGAGCACCCGGACCACATTGGCATTGACCAAGGTTCGCCCGCGATTCTCGCCCCGCCGCACCTTGGTCTCGTGCGGCTTATCGAAGGTCACGAAGACGACGTCATAGGCGCTGCCAGCCGATGCCGCACCGACGGATATCTTCAGCGTTTGCCCCTTGCGGCGCAGCACGACCGCCGGCCCCTCCGTTTGCTTGTCCCGGGATTCGCGGATGATATTCTCGACCTTGCTGCGATCGGAGCCGACCGCATGGGTGCGGCCATTGATCACCATCTGCGGCGTGTAGGCATAGCGTGAGCGCATTGCCCGCACGTAACTCCGTTGGCGCCCGGTAAAGGCGGGATCGGCAAATTTATCTTTCCAGCCGATATAGTCCCAGTAATCGACATGATATTCGAGGCCGATGACATCCTGCCGCTTGGCGAGGTCCTGCATATAGGCCTCCGCCGGCGGGCATGAGGAACATCCCTGACTGGTAAACAGTTCCACCACAACCGGGGATTTCGCGGTCGCCGGACCCGCAAGGAGCGCCACGCCCAGCAGGGCAACGCCCAGGAGCGCGACGGATTTTGTGCATAATTTCATCATGACCGGGGCACCATACGAGCCGCCCCGCCCGGGAACGAATCAATTTCAGGTGAGACCGCGTGAGAATCGTCACAGTCGCGATGAAATATTAACGTCCTGAGTAGGTTATCCGGCAATTTGCCCCGCCCTACGCTGCTTCCGACTCCGTCATAATGTTGCGCAGAACGTACTGCAGTATGCCGCCATGGACGTAGTAATCGACCTCGTCCAGGGTATCGATCCGGCACAACAGGGTGATTTCCTCGCTCGAGCCGTCGGCACGGGTAATCTTGCACTGAATATCCATGCCCGGCTCGATACCGGCCTCCATCCCGGTGATATCGAATAGCTCCGACCCGTCGAGCTTCAAGGTTTCCCGGGTGACGCCATCCTTGAACTGCAACGGGATCACGCCCATACCGATCAAATTCGACCGGTGGATACGCTCATAACTCTCGACGATCACGGCGCGCGCGCCCAGCAGGCTGGTGCCCTTTGCCGCCCAGTCGCGCGACGACCCCATGCCGTAATCCTTACCGCCGATGATCACCGTCGGCACGCCTTCGCGGCCATACAGCGTCGCCGCGTCGTAGA
>CAYYBI010000174.1:0-4660 GCA_964469835.1 uncultured Rhodospirillaceae bacterium | reverse complement strand
CGACCGCCGCGCATCGGTCGCTTCGGTTCGGCACGAAAGTGCGCGTCACCAACCTCGCAAATGGCCGGTCGACCGTGCTGACGATCAATGACCGGGGACCCTTCGTGAAGGGCCGGATAATCGATGTTTCCTGGGCCGCCGCGCGAGAGCTCGGGTTTCTGGAAGCCGGCGTGGCCCAGGTGCGGATTCAGGCGGTGCAGGGGTAAATCGCGGTTTGCGGGAATTTTTGCCCGACAAGCCCATCGTCTTCCGGCAGGATGCGATAAGATACGCGAAGGCCACGCGCCCAGCGCAACGCTATGCAGGAGGATGCCAATGCCACCGACCGACGTTATCATCGCCCAGGAACGCAAGGCGCTCATGGATCTGATGGATGGCCCGGCATTCAAGGTGCCGAGCCGCAAAATTAATGAAAACGTCGTGATCGCGTCCTGGAATATCCAGCAATTCTCCAACAAAAAATCGAAGCGGGCGCTGCAATATATCGCCGATATTTGCGAGCGATTCGATATCATCGCCTTGCAGGAGGTGAAGACCGATTTGCGGGGCCTCAGCCGGCTGCAGTCGATGCTGCCGGGCAATTACAAGATCCTGGTGTCGGACCCGACCGGCAATCACGAGCGGTTCGCCTTCGTCTATGACAAGCGGTCGGTGATCGCGACGGGAATGGTGTGCGAAATCGGCTTCAACGTGCCGGCGAAGAGCCATCAGGGGTATCAGCTTCATCGCATGCCGTATTGCGCGTCCTTTCGCGCGGGCCGGTTCGATTTCGTGGTGGTGACCGCGCACATCTATTTCGGCAAGACCAAGAAGGAGCGGGCCCAGCGCGAGGAGGAAATCAAGGAGCTCGTCAAATTTATCGACCGCCGGTCAAAGACCGAACGAAGCAAGGTTTTCGATCGGGATTTCTTCGTGATGGGCGATTTCAATGTCGAGGCCGAAGGCGATAAATTCTTCGATGCGCTGGTGTCAAAGGGCTTCGTCATGCCGGATGCGTTGAAGAACATGAAGACCAATTTCGCGCGCGACGCGACCTACGACAAGATCGTTTGGGTCGATCGACCGTCGTTCAGTTTCACCGGGCAGATCAACGTGGTGCCGTTCGGCGAGGTGCTGTTCCAGGACCAGAACCCGAAGGGCGGCAAAAAACAGATCAGCGATCATCTGCCGCTCTGGGCCGAATTCGAGATTAACGAATTGACCCAGAAACTGGATCAGGTCATCAACCCGGGCGGGTGAGGGGCGTGGCCTAGCCCGGCCGGCGCACCGAGGAAACCGGCGTGCCCTCGACCTGATCAATCCAGTCGATAACCTGGGGCAAGGGCACCGCCGCGACGCACATGTCCGACGCGTTGGCGTGCAGGAAGCGTCCGCGCTCGATCCAGATGCCAACATGGCCTTTCCAGAACACGAGGTCGCCGCGCTGCATCACGCTTTCGTCGCCGTCGAAGGGGACGGTCGTCGCGAAGGCCGATTCTTGCATGTCGCTATCACGGGGGATGCCGACGCCACAGCGGGCGAGCGCAAGCTGCACCAGCGCCGAGCAATCAAGCCCCTGGCTGGACCGCCCGCCCCAGACATAGGGAACACCAATGAAGCGTTCGGCCACGGCGACGAAATCGTCCTCGAAAGTGTCGAGTGGCACGAGATGCTGGGTTGGCGCCCAGCCACCGCCGGCGAGTTCACTGTAGCGGCCTTTGTCGCCGGTTACCGCGACTTTCGTACACATTGGCAGAACGGCGCTGTGCGGCGCCTTGATATGGGGTTCGGGGTAAACGCAGGTATGGATATGCGCCACCACATGGGTCGGCGGGACGATTTCAGGAGAAAGGGCCTCAATGTCCGTATAGCCGACATACCCGTCGGTGTCGTTTTGGACCCAAGCGAAGCCGTCTTTTTCCTCGAAAACTCTAACGGTTTCGCCGGTAAGCAACTCGGAAACCAGTGTAGTGCTGGGCGCCGGGGTGCAGCGCAGCGGTGCCAGCGGCCGGATGATCTGGTGCGGCGTCCCTTCAACGAACCGCGCCGATTTCACCTGTCCCTCGAGGCGTGCATCGGCGAGATCGTCGCGAAACGCATTGAGGCGCCTGTCGAGGCTCGCCATCGGTTCGGTCCTTTCGGCACACAGAGCGGTTGGTGTTGGGGCCAGTATGGCGCGGTTGCTTTAAATGGGAATAGCCATAAAGGCGAAGCTTTGTCGGAGGCGGGCTACGGTGCACCGAGCAATGCCATCACGGCATCCGGAGTGCCGTCACCGCGCAGCGCCATTACGGCATCCACGATCGCCCCAACCCGGCCTTCGTCATAGCGGCGGCCGGCATTTTGGCGGAATTTTTCAATCACGGTTTCTGCTGCCAATGGGCGCTTATCCGAGCCGAGATGGTGGGCTTCGTAGCGGTCAATGGTGCGCCCATCCCGCAGCCGCGCTGAAAGGCCGCCGGAAAAATAGTGCGGGAACAATGAGTGCGGATCTATTTCATAGCGGATGCGCTCCCGAAGCGCCCGGATCGATGGGTCCTGAAGGGCCTCTTCCTCGCATTCGTCGAGGGTCATGCGGCCGCGGGCAACTGCCGTCGCCACCAAATGGTAAATACTGAAGATGCCGGCATGCGCGTTCGGCGGGTGGCGACGGGCGACGTCGGGTTCGCACAAGAGTGGGATTTGCCGCTCATTGACGCGGACAGTGATTTCCTCGATGTCGTCGGGATCGAGACGGTCTTCCCGATTCAGCCGGATGGCGCAGTCAATAATGGTGTGGGCGTGATGCACGATGGGAAAGGGCTTGATCGCCACCGACTCGAATTGCCAGCGCATGCCAAGACCATCGGTCAGGGCCGTCCAGTTCACTTCGGCGTCGGGGCCGAGCAGCAGTTGGTAGAGGCCTGCATCGCCCTCATAGGGACGTGTCGGAGCGTGCACGCCTTCTGCTGCCATCATTGCCGCGGTCAATCCCGTGACCGCGCCGAGACCGGAATTTAGCCGCTTGCTCCAGGCGCCTTCCTTGATGCCTTCCATCGACCCGCTCATCATGGTCAGGGCGATACCCTGGGCCGCTTTCAACATGCCGTAGTCGAGGCCGAGCAGTTTTCCCGCGGCGAGTGCGTTGCCAAACCCGTTGAGCGTCCCGGTCGGCGAAAATCCACGCCGCATAATGGCGTTGCCGGTCACGCCGAGTCCCACATGCGCGCCAATCTCGATGGCAATGAGATAGGCAACGAGCACGTCGCGGCCGGATGCGCGCTCGCGTGCACCCAGTGCGAGCACGAGCGGAGCCGCGCCACCGGAAATATGGTTCAAGGTTGGCGGATACGTATCGTCGTAGTCCAGCGTGTTGGCGAGGCCGCCATTGTAGAGGAGGGAATCCCGTAATCCCAAGGTCTGCGGCTGGCCGATGGCTACCGCCCCGCTGCCGCCGTCGAGCCGGGTGAGCGCCGCCAGCATACTCAGCGCATAGTCGGCCTGGGATGCTGCGAGCGCACAGCCGAGCGTGTCGAGAATATGCAGCGTCGCTTTCTCAATTAGAGTGTCGGGCACCTGCTCGAACCGGAGACCGGCCGCGAAATCCGCATAGCTTTCGGCGATCGTTGCTTCGGTCACGAGTTCAATGATTCCGTCCTGGTTGCCGGGACTGATCCACCTTTAACCGATGCCAACATCGGGTGCCAGTCGAATTGCAGGCCCGTCGGCGGCGCGCTTCATCAGCGCCGACAGGGCGTCGCGCGCCTTGCCGATTTCGGTTATGCCGATGAAGCCGTCGCTTTCGGTCCGGCGATGGCCGAAATGGCCGATTTTGATCGTGTGACAAAACATCAGGTCGCCGACGCCATGCACTTCGTTGCGGGTCTCAAACGGGCCGATCGCATCCGGCGGAAAGACGCGCTGGGTAGCCATTGCACGGCCGCTGACGATCAGCGCGCGCCTGTCGGTGACGGCGTAGCGGGTTGTGCGGGCGTCCATCACGTCGCGAAACTTGCCATGGGCAAGGATTACGGCGAAGGCAATAAACAGCAGCGCGACGAATATCCCCATGACCGAACCGTCCACAATGGAATTCCACGCCCAAATCAGCAGCAACCCGATGCCGGCGCCGGCGATGAAAATCCCGCCGAATTTGCGGCCCACCAGCCGCTCCACATTCGGCCGGCCGTGCCAGACAAGCCTTTCGCCAGGCTCCAGCAGTGTCGTGATGTCATCCTCATGCGGCATATCCAACCTTGGATTGTGGCATCGGGAATCCCCAATAGGGCAGCGCGCTAACCGGCGGGCAGGTATCGATAACGTCCGGTAATTGGGTAGTCGAACAGCATGTCTTCGAGCTGCGGTCCGGCGCCGATGTTGTGAACGATCATCGGCCTCAGCCCGTCGGCGGAGCGGCGGTCGGTCACGATGCCGATATGGGGCAGGCGCCCGTTTACGTTCCACGTGACAAGATCCCCGGGGCGGTAGTCGCCCGGTCGCCGGCTTACCGGCAACGTCGTGCCATGACGCGTGAAAAAGACCCGTAGATTGGGCACCCGGCGGTGGTCGATATTGGGGTCGGGCCGGGTCAGCCCCCAGACTTTCGGATAGGTCGCGAAGGACCGTTGCATATCCTCATGCACCCGCTGTTGAAGATCGACGCCGAAGGCGGCGCGGTATGCGCGGATCACCACGTCGGTAC
>CAYYBI010000173.1:0-8206 GCA_964469835.1 uncultured Rhodospirillaceae bacterium | reverse complement strand
ATTCCGATGCTGAAGCTCGCCGACCGGGGCGTGATGAACGACACCCTGTTGCAGATGGTGCGCGCCAACACACGCCAGCCGGTGGAATCCGAGGGCGATGTTTATTCACTGGCGGCCTGCAACGATATCGGCTGCGCCCGGCTGGTCGAAATGATGGACGAATTCGACCTGCAATCGCTGGACGCGCTGGCCGACTACATTTGCGATACATCTTACAACGCGGTGATGGCGGAAATCGCCGCCCTGCCCAAAGGCGTCTATCACAACAGTATGCGGATCGACGGCCACGACCATCCGATCGATCTGGTCGCCGCGCTTACCATCGACGAAAACGGCATTACCGTCGACTATGACGGCACCTCGTCGAAGTCGCGATACGGCGTCAACGTGCCGGCCGCCTATACCACCGCCTATACCTGCTTCGGCCTGAGTTGCGTGGTTTCGTCGAAAATTCCCAACAACGCCGGCTCATTGGCCCCCTTCAAGGTCACCGCGCCGGAAGGAACGATCCTCAATGCGCCCTACCCGGCGCCGGTATGTCTGCGCCATGTCATCGGCCAGATGCTGCCGGACGTGGTCTTCGGCTGCCTCGATCAGGCGGCGCCGGACCGGGTCCCGGCGGAGGGCGCCTCGGCGCTGTGGAACCTGACCTTCCGGGGCGAAACCGACCGCGCCAGCAACCAGCGCCACCTGTTCGCCATAACCGCGGTGACGAATGGCGGCATGGGCGCCCGGCCCGACCGGGACGGCCTGTCGGCGACCGCGTATCCGAGCGGCGTCAAGGGCACGCCGGTCGAAATCAACGAATCGATTGCGCCCCTGATCTTCTGGCGCAAGGAATACCGCACCGGCTCCGCCGGCACCGGCGAATTCCGCGGTGGGCTGGGCCAGGTGATCGAAGTCGAGAATGCGATCGACAAGGATTTCGAACTGCTCGCCGGATTCGAACGGCTCGATCATCCGGCACGCGGCCGGCATTGCGGCGAGGATGGGCAGCCGGGCGCGGTATTCCTGGACTCCGGCACGGCACTGCGCGGCAAAGGCACGCAAACGATCAAGGCCGGCGAGCGTTTGGTCATCCACACTCCCGGCGGGGCAGGCTACGGCGAACCGGCCAAGCGGACATCGGAGCGGGTCGAGGCGGATCGGCGCGACAATCTGGCAGCGGCCGCTGCCGGGTCCGGCGACTGATTCAAAAAAAACCGATGACATGACAGTGCAGAACGGCCCTCGCACGTCGACACGCTCGGCATGAGGGCAGAGCCTGTGGAGACGTGAGGGCCTCACCCTGAGCCTCCTCATCCCGAGCCTGTCGAGGGACGAAGGGTGCGGCCCGGTCAGATCGTTTTACTGGTAGGGCACGCGCTATCCGCCGGCGATTTGCGGCAGGATGTGCACTTCGCTGTCCGGCGGAATCGGCTCCAGCAGGGATTCCTGATAAATCTGGCCGTTGATGGCAACCGCGAGACCGTCTTCCAGATGCGGTGCGAGCTCCGGATAGAGTTCGGCGAGCGCTCGGAACAATTGGCGGACGTTCGCGCACTCCACCTCCAGCTCGGACACGCCACCGGTATACTGCTTGAGGTTCCCGGTAAGCACGACCCGGGACACTGTGCTAGTCCCCGGCGCCGTTCGCGGCCTCGATCGCCTTCAGCACCTTGGGCGGCGACATCGGCAACTCCGAGAACCGGATGCCGAGGGCATCGGCCACCGCATTGGCGATGGCCGCCATCGGCGGAATAATCGGCGTTTCGCCGACGCCGCGCACTCCATAGGGATGACGCGGGTTAGGCACCTCGACGATAACGGTGTCGATCATCGGCACGTCGGAGGCCACCGGAATCCGATAGTCCAGGAAACCCGGGTTCTGCATCCGGCCATCGGCGCCATAGACATATTCCTCGTTGAGCGCCCAGCCGATGCCCTGCACCGCGCCGCCCTGGAACTGACCCTCGACATAGGCGGGATGCACGGCCTTGCCGGCGTCCTGCACCACTGTATAGCGCACCACGGTAACCCGGCCGAGTTCCTTGTCGACTTCCACATCGACAAGATGCGTGCCGAAACTGGGCGCAGCCCCTTGGGCGTTGATTTTGGTGTAGCCGGCAATCGGCCCGCCGGTCTTGCCCGCCATCTTGGCGATATCCGCAAGCGACATCGGCTCGAAATCGCCGGCGTTCTTGCCCGCCGGTTTGGCGTGCCCGTCTTCCCAGACGACCGCGTCCTCGGGAATTTCCCAGATCTTGGCCGCGCGCACGCAGAGTTCCCGGATCGCCTCCTGCGCCGCCTCGACCGTCGCCATGCCGCTCGAGAACGTGGCACGGCTGCCGCCGGTCAGGAAGGTATAGCCGAGCGAACTGGTGTCGCCGATGATCGGGCGCACCTTGTCATAGTCGATGCCCAGCGTCTCGGCCGCCATCAAGGCGAGCGACGCCCGCGACCCGCCAACATCCGGCGTACCGGCCATCAGCGTGGCCGAACCGTCCTCATTGATATTCAGCGCGACGCAAGTCTCGCCACCGATGTTGAACCAGAAACCCGAGGCGACGCCGCGGCCCTGGTTCGGGCCGAGCTTGGTCTTGTAGTGATCGTGCGCCTTGACCGCATCGAGGGTCTCGACCAGACCGATAGGCCCGAATTTCGGGCCATAGGCCGCATGGGTCCCTTCCTTGGCGGCATTCTGGAGCCGGAAATCGACCGGATCTTGGCCGAGCTCGCGGGCCAGTTCGTCGATCACACATTCGACGCCATATTCGGAAATCGGTCCGCCCGGCGCCCGATAGGCCGCCACTTTCGGCCGGTTCGTCACCACGTCGTAGCCGACAACCTTGACGTTCTCCAGATCGTAGGGCGCAAAGGCGCACATGCAGCCCGGCTGCACCGGCGACCCCTGGAATGCGCCGGCCTGATATTTCAGTTCCGCCTCCGCGGCGGTGATCCGTCCGTCCTTGGTGGCGCCGACCTTGACCCAAACATGCGCACCCGAGGTGGGACCGGTCGCCCGAAAGACTTCATCCCGCGACATCACCATCTTGACCGGCGCGCCCGATTTGCGCGACAGCGCCAACGCCAGCGGCTCCAGATAGACGACCGTCTTGCCGCCGAACCCGCCGCCGATTTCCGACGCCGTGACGCGGATCTTGGAAACATCCATGCCAAGCATGCGCGCACAATGGGTGCGCACCACGAAATGGCCCTGGGTGGAACACCAGAGTTCCGCCTGACCGTCTTCCGTGAAGCTGGCGACGCAGGCATGCGGTTCGATATATCCCTGATGCACCGGCTTGGTATCGAATGCCCGTTCGATGATGACATCGGCCTGCTTGAAGCCGACCTCGACATCGCCGAGCCCGAATTCGACCCGCTTCGAGACGTTGGATGCCTTGGACGGCTTCGGGTCGACGCCTTCGGTAATCATGTCATCATGCAGCAGGGGCGCGCCGGGTTCCATCGCCTCGAGCACATCGATGACGTGCGGCAAGGGCTCGTATTCCACCTTGATGAGCTTGAGCGCCTTCAGGGCAACCGCAGCGTTGGTCGCCGCCACCGCCGCCACCGCATGGCCGTCATACAGCGATTTTTCGCGGGCCATGACGTTGCGCACCATGTCCCGGTAGTTGACCAGCATTTCGCCGGCCGGCACGAATTCCGACGCCATATCCTGGATATCGTCGCGGGTGATGACCGCCTTGACGCCCGGCAGCGCCTCGGCCTTCGAGGTGTCGATCGACTTGATCAGGGCATGGGGATGCGGGCTGCGCAGCACCTTGCCCGTCAACATGCCGGGCACATTGAAATCGGCGCCGAATTTGGCGCGGCCGGTGACCTTATCGACACCGTCCGGCCGCACCGGACGAGTCCCGACCCATTTCAACTCTTGGCCTTTGTCATCCACTTTCAGCACTTGCGACATAGTCAGCTACCTCTCATCTCCGAAGCCGTATCGAGTACGGCCCGGATGATCTTGTCATATCCGGTGCACCGGCAAAGATTGCCGGCGAGCCAGTACCGCACTTCCGTTTCGGTCGGGTCTGGATTTTTCTCCAGCAGCGCCTTCGCCGCGACGAGAAAACCCGGCGTGCAAATACCGCATTGCAAGGCCGCATGCTCCAGGAATTTCTGCTGCAACGGATGCAGATGGTCGCCCTCGGCCATGCCTTCGATGGTCTCGACCGAACGCCCGTTCAGTTCGGGGCCGAGCACCAGACAGGCGCACACCAGCCGGCCGTCGAGCATGACGCTGCACGCGCCGCAATCGCCCGATGCACAGCCTTCCTTGCTGCCGGTGAGGTACAGTTCGTCGCGCAGGACGTCGAGCAGGGTCTGTTCCGGCTCACACAGGAATTCGACCGGATCTCCGTTAATCGTCGTGGAAACATGAGTTTTGGACATTAGTTCTCCCTCGCGCGCTCGAGCGCAATCTGAGCCGTGCGGCGCGCCAGGACGCCGGCAACCTTGATGCGGTATTCAATCGTTCCGCGTTTGTCGTCGATCGGGTTGCAGGCGGCGCTTGCCGCCTTGGCCAATGCCGCCATCGCGTCATCGTCCAGCGTCGTTCCGATCAGGGCCTTTGCGGCATCCGCCACCAACAACGGTGTCGGCGCCACAGCGCCGAGTGAAACCCGCGCCGCGGTGCAGAAGCCCTTGCCATCGAGGGTCAGGCTGACACCCACTCCGACCACGGCGATGTCCATCTCGGTCCGCGGAATGAACCGAAGATAGGCGTCGCTGGAATGCTTCGGCCGGGCCGGAAACAGGAAGGACGCAACGATCTCGCCCTTCTTGAGCGAGGTCTTGCCGGGGCCGGTCACAATTTTCTCCACCGGGACGTCGCGTGCGCCTTTCGGGCCGACCACGGTGGCAATCGCGTCCGCCACAATCATCGCCGGAACACTGTCCGCCGCCGGCGATGCGTTGCAAAGGTTCCCGCCCATCGAGGCGCGCCCCTGAATCTGCGTCGAACCGATAAGGTCGAACGCCTCGGCAACGCCGGGCCAGACCGTCTTGAATTTCGGATGCTCGTTCAACTCCGCGCCGCTGACCGCGGCGCCGACGCGAAATCCGCCTTTCTCGGCCTTGATCCCGCAAAGTTCCTTTATTCGTTTCACATCGACGACCAGCGCCGGTTCGATCATATCCGCGCGCAACTGAACCAAAAGGTCCGTGCCGCCCGCCAAAACCCGCGCCTCACCTTTTGATCCGGCGAGCAGTGCTACTGCCGCATCCAGCGATTCCGGCGCTTCATACCGCATTTCGACCATGCTAATCCCTACCGTTTTTTGTCCGTCGTGCCCGTCGCCCATACCCTAATCCGACCACTGCATTCTTGCCAATACCGGTGCAGGGCTCGCCCGCCATGGCTTGGCGTAAATACAATCAAAGGACTGGAATCCGATCGCTGGCTCTCACACTGCCGACGAGCGATGCTTCGGGTGTTGGACTAAGCACCATAATATCGGGCAACCTCTACGTCGATCAGGTAGCAGCCACCCGCCTCTACCCTTTCTACACCCCGCACCAAGGCTTTGGAAAGAGCTTGCGACGAATTGACCGGTCCTTCCGCCTCCCAGCCGAACCCGGCGGCGAGTTGAACGAAATTCGGGTCTGGATCCTCGATCCGCTGGCCGATCCAGCGATTCTCCGGCGGCCTGTCGCGGCCATCCGCCACCCGTTCCTGATGCAGCTCGTCGTTGAAATAGGACCGGTTGTTGGCCACGATGACCAACAGCGGAATACGGTACTTGGTTGCAGTCCAAAGACCCGTCAATCCCATCAGCGTGTCGCCGTCGCCAAGGATCGCAATGGGCAACCGTCCGCTCCCGCGCAACGCCAGCGCCGCGCCAACCGCCATGCCCGGGCCGGAGCCGATACCCGCGCCGCCATCGCCGCCGAGGAAATCCAGCGGATCGCGGAAATGCAGGACGTCGCCGGGCCAGCCGAGCGGCACACGGATCAGGCATGATGGCCGGCCGTCGAGTGCGTCCGTCAGCGCCTCCGCCATGTCGTGATAATCCAGTTCACCCTCTATGCGGGGGCTGCCGGCATCAACGATTTTCGCTGCACCGGACCAGCCGGGCTTCGACCGTTTTCCTTGCTTCTTCAATTCCGCCAGCAACGCCGATACCGCGACATCCGGTTCGCTAAGCAGCCGAATGTCGGCTGGCGGCAGGAGGTGATGGTCCATCGACCAGCCATTGTGAATGTATGAATCCACCGAGCAGTTGATCATCTTGGCGTCGATCGCCGCCTCGCCCGTGGCAAGCTGGAACGTGCCGACCGGATCGATCCAGTCGAGCGCCAGCACCACATCCGCCGCCGACAGCACGTCGCCCGCTGCCTTGCCGGGCCGTTTGATCGGCGGGACCACATGCAGCCGGTGATCGGTCGGAAAGGCGGCACCGGCCTTCAAATCCGTGACCACGCGGGCATCCATCAATTCAGCAAGCTCGATCCGGCGCTGCCAGTCCGCCGGATCACGCGACATGCGGCCGGCCATGATCAGCGGACGATCGGCGCCTTTCAGCAAATGCACGGCGGCGGCCACCGCATCGGGCGCGGGCGGCGGCGAATCCCCCGGACCGAAGCGCGATACCGCCGGAATGGGCGGCACGGCGTCCAGCTTGGTTTCCTGCAATCCCATATCGAGACAGATATAGACCGGCGCCCACGGCGCGGTTCGCGTGATCTGCCAAGCCCGCAGCATGGACTCGACGAGCGCGCCTGCCGAGGCCGGCTGGTCGTCCCATTTCACATAATCCCGTATCAGGGCGCCTTGGTCCTTCGCGGTATGGATCCATTCGATCCAGGGCCGCCGACTCGACGCATCGACCGGCCCGGTTGCGCCCAGCATGAAGATCGGCACCCGGTCGCACCACGCATTGAAGATCGCCATGGTGGCATGCATCAACCCGACATTGCTGTGCAGCGCGACGGCCATCGGCTCGCCGGTCACCTTGGCGTAGCCGTGCGCCATGGCCACCGCGTGTTCTTCATGCAGAACCACCAGCATCTGTGGATCCCGATTGCCGAGGTAATTCACCAGGCTGTCATGAAATCCGCGGTAGCTGGCGCCGGGGTTGAGGGCGATATACGGAATATCGAATTCCCGCAGCATATGGGCGGCCACGTCACTGCCCCATTCCATCTCGAACTGGCCCGCCTTGACCGGCCGTTCCACATCCTGTGTGGCGGCGGCCGGAGATTTGTCGGACTCGCGTTTCATTGCAATGCGCTCCCTGTTGTGCCCGCGGCATCCAAACTGTACCAACCGCGTGCCATGGCACAAATAGACTGAGCGGCGCCGACACGAAATGGTATCGTGGATGGCGGTAAAATCCCATGGCTCCGGGCGACCAACAGCAGAGAGCGACAATGCGCGATTACGACAGGCACTACATCGGCGGCGAATGGATTGCCGCGACCGGCAAGAAATCCATCGACGTCATCAACCCCGCGACCGAACAGCGGATCGGCCGGGTGCCGTCGGGTACCGCCGAAGACGTCGATAGCGCGGCGCATGCCGCGCGCGCGGCGTTCGACGACTGGTCCACAACGCCTGCCACTGACCGAGCGGCAATTTTGATGGAAATTCACGAAGGACTCGCCGCGCGGGCCGACGAGATCGCGGAAACCATCACGGCCGAAGTCGGCATGCCGATAAAATTATCGAAGATCATCCAGGCGGGATCGCCGATCGGCCAGTTCAAGGGCATGGCCAAGGTCCTGTCTGCCTATGAATTCGAACAGGAAATCCGAAATTCCAAAATTGTGCGCGAGGCGGTCGGCGTCGTCGGCTGCATAACCCCCTGGAACTATCCCCTGCATCAGATCGCCGCCAAGGTGGCGCCGGCGCTCGCCGCCGGCTGTACCGTCATCCTAAAGCCGAGCGAAGTCGCCCCGTTGAACGCCTTTATCCTGGCGGAGGTAATCGCAGGAACCGGGTTGCCGCCCGGCGCCTTCAATCTGATCAATGGCGAAGGCCCGGTCGTCGGCGAAGCCATCGCGCGGCATCCGGAAATCGACATGGTCTCATTCACCGGATCGACCCGGGCCGGGCGGCGTGTCTCGGAACTGGCGGCGGCGACCGTCAAACGCGTCACGCTGGAACTTGGCGGCAAATCGGCGGCGATCCTGCTGGACGATGCCGACATCGCGAAAGCGGTGAAAGGTGTGTTCGGAGCGTGCTACCTGAATTCGGGTCAGACCT
>CAYYBI010000172.1:0-18964 GCA_964469835.1 uncultured Rhodospirillaceae bacterium | reverse complement strand
GGGAGATCGACAATGACATAGATCCCGGCCCACGCGGCAAAGAGTGCAGTCAGGATAGCGGCGATGTTCGCGACGATGGCAAGCGTGGTCATGGGTTCTACCGGTCTCTCATCGCAACCCGCCTCAATCGCCCCGCTGCAGCGCCCATTTGACGGTGGTGATCGCGCCGTCGGTGCGGCCGGCGGCGACGATTTGCCGGGTCGGCTGCGGGCCTTCCGCCGGGCTCCAATAGACGCTGTCTTCCAGCATCACGGGAATCCCGATACGGAACCGCCAGAGCGATTCGCCGGGCACAGCCAGCGCGACCGTCCGGCCATCGTGGCCGAGGGTGGCGGTAACCTTCGGGTGCAGATGAAAGCGAATTGCGAATTCACAGGCTTGTTCGCCGACCAAGATGTCTTCGCCGCGCAGGTCGCGGCCATTCTGGTCCACATAGAGCCGCCGCCGGTAGGTCAGGCCGAATTTGTCGAGGTAGCCGTCATGGCTGCTGCTGATCCAGACATTGCCGTCGATCTCGCCGCGGTCGCACTCGACGGTGCCGATGGGGCGGTCGATGCCGCCGCCGCCGCTGTGGTCGCGCAGGCCGCAGCAATTGGTGTCGCCGACCGCGAGGACGGTATGCGCGGCGGTGGTCCGCAGCGCGCGCCACCAGTCCGGCTCGTCTTCGGGCGCCGCACCGCAATTGACGAACAGCGCTTGGGCGCCGACGCTCATTTCGAAGCTCAGCGTGCCCGCATGGGCGTCCCGGTCGAACCCTTCGGCGGGCGCGCCGCCGCCATCCAGCACGACCACCAGATCCTTCATCTCGATCCGTTCGAACAGGGCATAGGGTGCGCGCTGCGGCGGCCGGCCAGTCGCGTCGGACCGGTCGAGCAGTTTATCGATCCGTGCCGCTTCGGCGCGGGCGCCGCCGTTAAAGCTCGCGAGCCCGCCATCGCCGAGCCGCAAATACCGTACCATCGGGGCCATCCGGTCGATCGCGTTGCGCAGCGCCGTCGGGACTTCCCGGTTTGCCGTGGTCAGCAGGTCGCGGATATCGACCAAACGCTCGAACACGGCAAGCTGCCGTGCGGGACTGCGCGACGGATGGCTGCCGTCGCTCAGCACCTGCCGCTCCAGCTCTTCGGCCAACAGGGTCATGCCGCGGGCCAGGCGCTCCGGCTCGTCGGCGACGCACACCTCGGCGTAAATCAAGGCGGACAGCGCGGCGAACCGGCTGTCGCCCACCGTATCGGCGACGGCGACCCGGCGAAGATGGCGGAGCTGCCGGGCGACGCTATCCAAAAACCGCAGCCGGAAGGTCGGCTCGGCCCGGCGGAAGAGGGCTTCGTAATGGCACAACCAGTTGATAAGGCGGGCAGACAGGACATCGACGTCCCAGATTACCGGCACATAGGTGCCGAACCGATCGTCCCAGTCTTCCAGCAGGAGCGCGGCATGCCGCCGCGCCGCATCGGCATCGAGCGCCGCCAGGTCGCCGAACCAGTCGAAGCGATGCACCTCGATTTGGGCCGCCGCGTCGAGGTCCTGTCCCTGCCAGGGAATGGTGCCGAGCGCCCTTTCTTGGCCGAGGACCCGGTAGCGCCCGTCAAGCACGGCGCGGCCGCGTTCGGGATCGCCGGCGGTGACGCCGCGCACCGCGTAGTCGGGCGGCAGGGCGATCAGGGTCGTCGGGCCGCGTCCCTTCAAGGCGAGCTTGTAGAGCCGTGACCGATAGACGCTGTTGGAAATGCCGTTCGTCAAACCGTCCGTCCGTCGCCCTCCGTCACGGTGCCGCGCCTGTCGGCCCGGACCCCGAATGCCTTCGCTGTTATGCTTCGCCGCGCAGCCGGCGGATATTTTCCGCGTATTGGCCGGCGCCGCCGGTGAATGTCGCCGACCCGGCCACCAGCACGTCGGCGCCGGCGGCGATGGCGCGGGGCGCCGTCTCCGCGTTGACGCCGCCGTCCACTTCCAGGTCGATCGCGCGGCCGAGCGCGTCGATGCGCTGACGCAGTGCGCGTATCTTGTCGATCTGCGACTCGATAAAACTTTGCCCGCCGAAGCCCGGATTCACCGACATGACGAGCACCAGGTCGACATCTCCCAGAAGATAATCCACCGCCTCAACCGGCGTGCCCGGGTTGAGCGATATGCCGGCTTTCTTGCCGCAGGCCTTGATTGCCTGGACAGTGCGGTGGGTGTGGGCGCCGGCTTCCGGATGCACGGTGATGATGTCCGCACCGGCATCGGCAAACGCCTCGATATAGGGATCGACCGGCGAAATCATCAGGTGCACGTCGAAGACCTTGCCGCTGTGCGGCCGCAGGGCCTTCACCACTTCTGGCCCGATCGTGATGTTGGGCACGAAATGTCCATCCATCACGTCGATGTGGATGTAATCCGCGCCGGCGGCGTCCACCGCGCGAACCTCTTCGCCGAGCGCTGCGAAATCCGCCGACAGGATGGACGGGGCAATGCGGACGGGTTGCTGCATGCGTCCTTCCTAATCGGTTCCACTGGCGGGCGCAAGGGCGGCCATCAGCGCCGCCGCAGCCGGGCAATATAGAAGCCGTCGAGTCCCCCGCCGGTGGCCCAGTGGCAGGGCAGGGTGCGCACCGTCCCATCGGCCGACAGGGCCTCGGGCAGCCCCGGCAGCTCCTCCGGCTGCACCGGATCGAGCGCCACCGGCGCATCGCCGTCGAGCAGTGCGGCGATCTGCGCCGGGCCTTCCTCCGGCTGCAACGAACAGGTCGCGAAGACGATGCGCCCGCCCGGCTTGGTCATATCGATCGCGGCGCGCAACAGGCGATCCTGAAGATCGGCGAGACGGATCACGTCTTCCGGCTGTTTGAGCCAGGGAATATCCGGGTGGCGGCGGATCGTCCCGGTCGCGCTGCAGGGGGCGTCGAGCAGCACCGCATCCGCCGGCGCGTCGGGGCGCCAGGCCTCCGCGTCGGCCTGCACGATGTGTGCGTCCAGACCGAGCCGGTCGAGATTGCTGTTTAACCGTTTGGTCCGGGCCGCCGATCGTTCCACCGCGGTCACCGAGGCGCCGGCGGCGGCAAGCTGCGCCGTCTTGCCGCCGGGTGCGGCGCATAAATCGATCGCTGTTTCGCCCGGTTGCACACTGAGCAAACGTGTCGGCAAGGCGGCTGCCGCGTCCTGAATCCACCAGCCGCCTTCGGCGTAGCCCGGCAGCGCCGCCGGGTCGCCGCCCGACGCACGGCGCAGGCTGCCGGTCGGCAGGACAATCGCCTCCAGCCGCTCGGCCCAGCCCGCGGCATCCTCCTTGACCGAAATGTCGAGTGGCGCTTCGGTGAGGTGCGCCGCCGCGATTGCCGCCGCGGTCTCCTCGCCATAACTCTCCACCCAGCTCTGCCACAGCCAGTCCGGTGTATTGATGTGGCCAGTCGCCGCAGTGTCTTCGGCCGCTTCGCCGGCGAGCTTGCGCAGCACCGCATTGACCAGGCCGCGAAATCCCGCGAGCCGACCCCGCAGCAGGCCGACCGTGCGATCGACCGCGGCGTGCGGCGGCGTGCCGAGGCAGATCAATTGCACCGCGCCGAGCCGGAGCGCGTGGCGCACAAGCACCGACTTCGCCGGTAACGGGCGGTGCAGATGGCGGTCGAGCCGCGCATCGATCTCGCCCAGCCGGCGCAACGCCGTGGCGACCAGCAGACGGGCGAAGGCGCGGTCGCGCGGCTCCAGGTCCCGCATGCGTTCATGCGCCGCGATCGCGCTGTCGAGCGGTTGCCGCTTGACGAGCACGACCTGCATCAGGTCGAGCGCGACGCGGCGGGCGTCGACGATGGTGTTTGGGTTGGGTGCGATCGCGGACCTGCCTGTCAGCCCCAGGGGCCAACCGCGCCTGCCATTTCACGCAGGCGGCGGATGCGGTTCTCGGTGTTGGGGTGGGTGGAGAAAAGCTTATCGGTGGCATGCGCATGCAGCGGGTTTATGATGAACATATGCGCGGTCGCCGGATTCCGCTCGGCGGCCTCGTTATCGATGGCCTGGGCGCCGCGTTCCAGTTTCTCCAGCGCCGAGGCGAGCCACAGCGGATGGCCGCTGATCTCCGCGCCCAGCCGGTCGGCCGAGTATTCGCGGGTGCGGCTGATCGCCATCTGCACCAGCGCCGCGGCCATCGGAGCCAGGAACATGACCAGCAGGATCCCGACAAAGCCCAGCGGGTTGTTGCGGTTATCGCCGCCGAACAGGTTCGAGAACATGGCGATGTTTGCGAGCATCGAGATCGCGCCCGCGATCGTCGCGGTGATCGTCATGATCAGCGTATCGCGGTTCTTCACATGGGCGAGCTCATGCGCCATCACGCCGGCAACCTCCTGGTCGCTCATCAACCGCAGCAGACCGGTGGTCGCCGCAACCGCGGCGTTTTCCGGGTTGCGGCCGGTCGCGAAGGCGTTCGGCTGATCGTTCTCCATGATATAGACCTTCGGCATCGGCAACTCGGCTTTGCGGGCGAGCTGTTCGACGATGCCGTAGAAGCCAGGCGCATCCCGGCGTTCGATCTGGCGCGCGCCATGCATGCGCAGCACCATCTTGTCGGAATTCCAATAGGCGAACAGGTTCATCGCCGCGGCCAGCCCGAACGCGATCAGCATGCCGCCCTCGCCGCCGATCAGGTAGCCGCACCCCATGAACAGCGCGGTCATTGCAGCGAGCAATATTCCCGTGCGCAGGTAGTTCATGTCTTATGCCTCATGCGTTTGTCGGATCTCAGCGTCTCGCTCATAGATAAGGGGTCGCCGGCGGCCCGCTTCAAGCCTTGCAAGACGCCATGAATTGGCCATATCTAACGGGATGGCAAACCTTTTCGATCAGATGAAGCGTCGGTTAAGTGGTGGTGGAGCCACGGAATCGGCCGAGCCGCTGCCCGGCGGTGAAGATGCCGCCGAGCCGGAGACGGCGGTCACCGGCGCGGCCGCCAGCGCGGCCAACGGCGTCGATCCGCGCCGCATCGCGGAACAAAAGGCCGAGGAAGCGGGCCGCAAATGGCGCGCCCAGGCGGAGGCGAGCGGCGAGGTCGAAAAAGAGGTCGGCGGGCCGCAGGGACTCGAGCCGACCCGCTACGGCGATTGGGAAAAAGCCGGCCGCTGCTTCGACTTTTGATCAAGCTGCCGGCGCGTCGTGGCACGGAAGGGACGCAATGACATCCGCGGTCACTATCAGGCAAAATGCCTATGCGCTGTGGCGGCCGCTGGCTGACCGGCTGGCCTTGGCCGATCCGGTCTTCGAGGCGTTGGCCGATGCCTACGCCGAGCCGCACCGGCGCTATCATACTCTGGTGCATATCCTTGAAATGCTGGCGTGTCTGGATCAATCGGGCGAGCGTCCCGGGGACGCCGATGCGCTGATGCTGGCGGTTTGGTTTCATGACATCGTCTACGACACGCGCGCGCCGAAGGCCGCCAATGAACAGGCAAGCGCCGACTGGCTGGCGTCGGTCAGCACCGCGCCGGCGGCCGCTCCGGCCTGCCAAATGATTCTCCATTCGGCCCATCATGGGCCGACCGCAGACCCGGACACACGGCTGTTCTGCGATCTCGACCTGTATCGGCTGGCGGGACCCTACGCGACCTTTTTGCGGCACGGCGCCGATGTGCGGGCGGAATACGGCTGGGTCGACGACACGGCCTGGGCCGCCGGCCGAGGAGAATTCCTGCGCGCCATGCTGGCGCGCGAAACGATCTATCAGACCGGATACTGGCAAGCCCGGCTGGAAGCGGAAGCGCAGGGCAATCTGCGCCGCGCCGTCGCCGAACTTGCGTCCGATTAGCGTCGCTGTTCGAGTCCGCCTTACCGGTTCATGCGGTTGTCGACCAGATCGTCGACGACTTGCGGTTCGGCGAGCGTCGAGATGTCGCCGAGATTGCCGTAGTCGTTCTCGGCGATCTTGCGCAGGATGCGGCGCATGATCTTGCCCGAGCGCGTCTTCGGCAGGCTCGGCGCCCATTGCAGCCAGTCCGGGCTGGCGATCGGGCCGATTTCCTTACGCACCCATTGCACCAGTTCCTTGCGCAGGTCGTCGTTCGGCGCCTCGCTCGCGTTCAGCGTGACATAGGCGTAGATGCCTTGACCCTTGATGTCGTGCGGCGCGCCGACAACGGCCGCCTCCGCCACCTTGGGATGCGCCACCAGCGCCGATTCCACCTCGGCCGTGCCCATGCGGTGGCCGGACACGTTGATCACGTCGTCGACCCGGCCGGTGATCCAGTAATACCCGTCCTCGTCGCGCCGCGCGCCGTCGCCGGTGAAGTACTTGCCGGGATAGGTGGCGAAGTAGGTGTCGATGAAACGCTCATGGTCGCCATAGACCGTGCGCATCTGTCCCGGCCAGCTGTCGGCGATGCACAGATTGCCCTCGCAGGCGCCGTCGAGCTGATTGCCCTCGGCATCGACCATCAATGGCTGGATGCCGAAAAACGGCCGGGTCGCCGAACCGGGTTTGAGCGCGGTCGCACCCGGCAGCGGCGTGATCAGGATGCCGCCGGTTTCGGTCTGCCACCAGGTATCGACAATCGGGCAGCGCCCTTCGCCGACCACGTTGTAGTACCATAGCCAGGCTTCCGGGTTGATCGGCTCGCCGACGGTGCCGAGCAGCTTGATCGACTTGCGGCTGGTCTTCTTGACCGGGCCGTCGCCGTCCCGCATCAACGCGCGGATCGCGGTCGGCGCGGTGTAGAAAATCTCGATATCGTGCTTGTCGCAAACCTGCCAGAAACGGCTGGTGTCCGGGTAGTTGGGCACGCCTTCGAACATCACGGTGATCGCCCCGTTGGCCAGCGGGCCATAGACGATGTAGCTGTGCCCGGTCACCCAGCCGACATCGGCGGTGCACCAATAGACCTGACCGTCCTTGTAGTCGAAGACGTATTGATGGGTCATCGAGGTGTAGACCATGTAGCCGCCGGTGCTGTGCAGCACCCCCTTCGGCTTGCCGGTCGACCCCGAGGTGTAGAGGATGAACATCGGGTCTTCCGCGTCCAGCTCCTCCGCCGGACAGTCCGCGGAGGCCTCGGCCACCAGGTCGTGGTACCAGACGTCGCGGCCGTCCTCCCAGCCGATGGCGCCGCCGGTGCGCTTGACGACGACGCATTTCTCGATTGTGGGGCAGTGCTTGAGCGCTTCGTCGGTATTCGCCTTCAGCGGAATCGGCCGGCCGCCGCGCAAACCTTCGTCGGCGGTGATGACGATGTTGCATTCGCAATCCTGAATCCGCCCGGCCAGCGCATCCGGCGAGAAGCCGCCGAACACCACCGAATGGATCGCGCCGATCCGGGCGCAGGCCAGCATCGCGACCGCGGCCTCCGGGATCATCGGCATGTAGATGGTGATGCGGTCGCCTTTCTTGGCGCCGATCGATTTCAGCCCGTTGGCGAATTTGCACACTTCCGCGTGCAGTTCGCGGTAGGTGATTTTCTTGTCGTCCTTCGGGTCGTCGCCCTCCCAGATGATCGCCGTCTGGTCGCCGCGCGTCTCAAGATGGCGGTCGAGGCAGTTATAGGCGGCGTTGGTCTTGCCGTCATAGAACCAGCGGACGTGCAAATCCTTCTTGTCGTAGGAGACGTCCTTGACCTTGGTGTACGGCTTGAACCAGTCGATGCGCTTGCCGTGTTCGCCCCAGAAGCCCTCCGGATCGTTGACCGAGCGCTCATACATTTCGAGATACTTATCGTTGTCCGCCCAGGCGTCGGCCGCGACGTCCGCGGGCACCGGGAATAATTTTGCGTCAATCATGGTCTGCCTCCCTATTTGAGGTTTGGTTCTTTGCGGACCGGCGGATCATCCGGCCCGTTGTTCGGCTTGTTGTTCGGCCCGTAGCATCGCCGTTTTGATGAGGTCCATCGCCTCTTCCCCTTCGCCCCATCGCTTCACCTTGACCCACTTTCCGGGTTCGAGGTCTTTGTAATGCTCGAAGAAATGCGCGATCTGATCAATCAAAATTGGCCGAAGATCGCGATACGAGCCGATGTTCTGGTAAAAGGGATGGAGCTCGTCGACGGGGACGGACAAAATTTTTTCATCGAGGCCGCTTTCGTCCTCCATCAGCAGGACGCCGACCGGCCGGGACCGGATGACGACGCCCGGGATGACCGGGATCTGGCCGACCACGGCCACGTCGGTCGGATCGCCGTCTTCCGACAGGGTGTGCGGTATGAAGCCGTAGTTAAACGGGTAATACATCGCCGTGTGCAGAAACCGGTCGACGAACATGGCGCCCGATTCCTTGTCCATTTCGTATTTCACCGGAACCCCGCCGATCGGAATTTCGATAATCACGTTGATATCGTAGGGCGGGTTATCGCCGACGGGGATTTTATCGATATTCATGGCTCACGCTCTTGCCGGTCGTGCGGCGCCGGTGCGGCTCCCGCAGATGACTCTACCACGAAGCGGGAAACCCAAAAGGGCTTCCCGAAACAGGAAGCCCTTGATGATCCGCCTCCCCGGCGTACGCTCAAAACCCTAGCTGGTGAGGACGCCGATCAGAATCAAAACCGAGAATGCCGCGATCAATCCGATCAGAGCCTTGTTCTTCATAACACTTGCCATCGATAACCTCCTGATTTTCTCGAACCGGGCCGAGGATTTTCTAATTCACAAAATGATAAATGCCGCTAAATGTCACATAGTAAACAGCAAAGCCGTGCAATATTGACAGCATTTCACAAATTTTTGTGAATTCGGTGAAATTTGCTGCTTGGGGACCGCCCGTCGCAAATATGCGCTAGCATGCACAGCGCCCCGACCACCGCCCTGGGGCGCCGCAACGCGGAAGGGGATGTCATGCAGCTTCAACTCGCCACCTGGCCCGAGGTCGAGACCTATCTGGAAAGCAGCACCGGGATCATCGTGCCGATCGGATCGACCGAGCAGCACGGTCCGACCGGACTGATCGGCACCGACGCGTTGACCGCGGAAGTGATCGGCCGGCGGGTCGGCGAGGAGACCGGCGCGCTGGTCGCGCCCACGGTTTCGATCGGCATGGCGCAGCATCACATGGCCTTCAAGGGATCGATCACCTACCGGCCGTCGACGCTGATCCTGGTGGTGCGCGACATGGTGATGAGCCTGGCGCGGCACGGCTTCGACCGCTTCTTCTTCGTCAACGGCCATGGCGGCAACATCATGCCGGTCAACACGGCGTTCAGCGAAATTCATGCGGAACTGGCCGAGGCGGTGGCGCTGCGCGGGCCCGGCGCCAACCAGATGCCGTCGGAAGTGTTCTGCCGGATTGCGAACTGGTACCAGATGCCGGGCGTCGAGGCGCTAAAGAAAGAACTCTACGGCGACAAGGAAGGCTATCACGCCACCCCGTCCGAGGTCGCCGTGACCTGGTATGCTTATCCCGACCAGCGGCGCGACGCGCCGCTCGATCCGATCAAGAATGTCGGCCGCGAAATCCAGGGCGCGGAAGACTATCGCCGTCGCTATCCCGATGGCCGCATGGCCGCCGACCCGTCGCTCGCCGAGCCCGAACACGGCAAGCAGTTCGTCGAGACCGCGGCGCGGGAGCTGGCGGAAAACTACCGGAAGTTTTTGGCGGCGTCGTAACACGGTGAAACCGGCAAAGGGAGAACGCCCGTGTTCTACATCGCCATCAAGACGATAATCTCCGCCGCGCTGATCGTCGCGGTCAGCGAGATTGCCAAGCGGTCGCCGCTAATTGCTGGTCTGATCGCGTCGATCCCACTGCTGTCACTGCTTGCGATCGTATGGCTGTATGTGGACACGCGGTCCGTCGACCAGGTTTCGCAGTTGAGTTGGAGCATCCTGCTGATGATCCTACCGTCGCTCCTGTTGCTGGTTGCCTTGCCCTTGCTGCTGAAGGCAGGGGCGCCGTTTCCGCTGGCTGTGGCGCTATCCGTGGCGTTTACGGCGTTGGCATATTGGGGCTACGCCAAAGTCCTGGCCCGGTTCGGCGTCGCTTTCTGACCGGCTGCTCTTACAGCCCCCGCAGCACAACCGTACCGTCGCGCAGTTCCAGGTCGATCGGTGTCAGGCTGTCACCGGCGCAGGGGCCGGCGATGCAGTAGCCGTCCTCGACCCGGAATTCGGCGCCATGGGTGGCGCAGAGGATATATTTGCGGTCGAGCGTCATGAACCGGTCGTCGACCCAGTTGAGCGGCGTGCCCACATGAGGGCAATCGTTCCGGTAGCCGAAGACCGCGTCGCCGCGGCGCACCAGGACGATTTCGATAATTTCCTCCGGCTGGTCGATGTCGAATCCCTTCCCCTCGCCCTCGGGGATATCCTCGATACGGCAGAGAATTTGTTCCGCAATCGCTTTCATGACGTGGCGGTTATGCTTCGGTTTCGGCCATGGCGCACAGAACGCGCCATTCTTCGTCGCTGACCGGCACTACAGACAGGCGCGACTGGCGCACCAGGGCGAGGTTCTCGAGCCGCGGCTCGGCCTTGACCTCGGCCAGCGTCACCGGCCGGTTGACCGGTTTGACCGCTTTGACGTCGACCATGCCGAACCGGGCCGATTCGTCCGATGGGTCGGGGTAGTATTCCTTGACCACTTCGACGATGCCGACAATCTGCTTTTCGTTTACCGAGTGATAGAAGAACGCCAGGTCGCCGATCTTCATCGCCTTCATGTTGTTGCAGGCCTGGTGATTGCGCACGCCGTCCCATTCGGCGGTGCCGTCACGCTGCTGATCCTCCCACGACCACGCGCCCGGTTCGGATTTGAAGAGCCAATACGCCATTTCCGGTTTCTCCCGTTATTCCTTCGGCCAGAGGTTCTCGTAGGCCTGGCCCCATTGATCCTCATAGACGCCGTTGCGGTTGAACGGCTCGTCCGCGAGCCACGCATCGGCGGCCGCCCGGTCGGGATAGTCGACGATATAGAGCGAGCCGACCCGATCTTCCAACTCGGTCGCGTCGCTGTCGTCGTAGAGCGGCCCGGCGGCGAACAGGTGATCCTCGGTGGATGCCAGATAGTCGAGATGGGCCGCGCGCTGCGCCTTGCGCGGCTCGGCGGCGCCGTCGCCGTTCAAATTGAAATAGGCGAACAGCCGGTCGCGCACCGGCGGCCGGCCCGCTTTCGGCCATTTGTTCTGATAGCCCTTGATATTGATGTAGCCGTAGACGCCGTTCGCGGTGAAGGGCTCGTCCTGTAGCCAAGTGCCCGCCGCCGCGCGGTCCGGCCAGTCCATGATGAAGATCGATCCTGTCATGGCGGAAAGATCGTCGGACCAGAGCGGGCCCGCGGCGAAGAAGCGGTCCGCCTCGCACGCCAAATATTGCTGGTGGGCCGATCGCAACTCGGCGCGCCGGATCGACATGTCCGGCACGTCCTGCATGAAATAGACGAACAGCATCGCCGGGCTTCCCCGTGATCCGCTGTTCTAGGCGCCGTCGCCGGTGGCCGGGTTCCATTGCCCCTTGCGCATGCGTTTGATGGTGACGTTTTTGAACACGCCGTTCTGGGTAAACGGATCGCCGTCGGAGAAGGCCTTGGCCGCCTCGCGGCTGTCGACGGCGACCAGGAACAGGCTGCCGGTCGATTGGCTTCCGTCATCGGTCTGGGTCGCGCCGGCGACCACGATCACGTCTTTCTTGCTTTTCAGGTATTCCCGGTGCGGCGCCAGATGCTCGTCGCGAATCGCATCGGTATTCGGATTGTCCTCGCAAATCACTGCCCACAGCATGATCGTCTCCCCGTTGGTGTTTCTAAGGTCGCCGTCCCGCGACGCTAGCCGAGAGGCGCAGGCCCGGTCAAATAGACGGTCAATTCGAGACTCAATTCGGCGGTTGGCCTCGGGGTACGGCGGGGGCGCACAGGTTTTCGCTGCGGAACGGCCGGTTCAGCAGCGCGGTGATGGTTGCGTCGATTTCCGCATCCTGGTTGATCACCTGGTGGACGGCGCTGCAGATCGGCATATCGACGCCCAGCGTCTCGGCCAGCGCGGTTACGGATTCGGCATTGAACACGCCTTCGGCGATGGATTGCCGTTCGGCCAGGATGTCGGCCAGCTTGCGGCCTTCGCCCAGCGCCATGCCGAGCGACATGTTGCGCGACTGCGGGCCGTTGCAGGTCAGCGTCAGGTCGCCGAGGCCCGACAGTCCCATTAAAGTCTCCGGCCGCGCGCCTTTGGCGAGTCCGAGCCGGGCGATCTCGGCGAGGCCGCGGGTAATCAGCGCGGCCCGCGCGTTGTCGCCCATTTTTCTTCCCGTGACGATGCCGCATGCGATTGCGAGCACATTCTTTACCGCGCCGCCGATTTCGGCGCCGACCAGATCGTCGGACAGGTAGGGACGAAAATGCGAAATGCCGATCATCTCGACCAGGTTCTGGCCGACTTCGGTGTCGGCGCAGGCGAGCGTTACCGCGGCCGGCAAACCGTGCGCCACCTCGCGGGCGAAAGTGGGGCCGGACAGCACGGCGTTGCGCGCCTGCGGCAGCGCTTCTCCGGCGACCTCGGTCATCAACATCAGGCTGTTTTGTTCGATGCCTTTCGCGCACAGCACCACCGGCGTGCCGTCCGCCAGGTACGGCCGCATGGTCGCGGCGACCGGGCGCAGGAATTGCGACGGCACGACGAACAGGACCGCGTCCGTCCTGTCCAGCGCTTCGGCGATATCGGTGGTCGCCGCGATGCCCGGCTCCAACGGGATGTCCGGCAGATAGGTGGGGTTGGCCTGGTCGGCGCGTATCGCGTCGACCGTCGCCTGCTCGCGCGCCCAAAGGGCGACGTCGTGGCCCGCGCGCCGACCGACGCAGGCGAGCGCCGTCCCCCAGGCACCGGCACCGATAACGGAAATCCGTGTCATATTTCTACCCTGTAACCAGCGCGGCGGGTTCGTCAAGCGGCCAGCGCGGCCGCGCTGCCGCATCCAGCCCGTCGGTCAGACCGAGCCGAAGCCGCTCGATGCCGGCCCAGGCGATCATCGCGCCATTGTCGGTGCACAGCGCCGGTGCCGGCGCGACGAACCGGAAGCTTTCGGCGGAAGCGGCATCGGCCAGGGCCGCACGCAGGACCTGGTTTGCGGCCACGCCGCCGGCAGCCGCCAGCGTGTCGCCGCCGGGAAACTCGGAGCGGAATTGGGCAATTGCATTCCGGGTGCGGTCGGCCAGCACTTCGGCGACCGCCCGCTGAAAGGCGGCGGCGATGTCGGCCGCATCCTGGCGCAGAATGGGGCCGGGCGGCAGCTTGTCCGCCAGCCGGCGGACCGCGGTCTTGAGCCCGGAAAAGGAAAAATCGCAGCCGGGCCGGCCGAGCATCGGCCGGGGCAGGGTATGGCGCGCGCCATCGCCCTCGGCCGCCGCACGCTCCAGGGCCGGCCCGCCCGGGTATTCCAGGCCCAGCAATTTTGCGGTTTTGTCGAAGGCCTCGCCGACCGCATCATCGACGGTGCCGCCGTAGCGGCGAAAGTCGTCCGGCCCGGCGACGGCGCACAACAGACAATGGCCGCCGGAGACGAGCAACGCCAGATACGGAAAGTCGATTCCATCGGTCAGCCGCGGCGTCAGGGCATGCGCCCGCATGTGATGCACGGCGACGAAGGGCAGCCCACGGACCAGCGCGATCGCCTTTCCCGCCATCAAGCCGACCATGACGCCGCCGATCAGACCCGGTCCGGCGGTGGCCGCGACGCCATCAAGTGCGTCGAACCCGATTCCCGCTTCGTCCAGGGCCTGCGCGATCAGTCCGTCGATATGGTCGAGATGACTGCGTGCGGCGATTTCGGGCACGACCCCGCCATAGGGCCGATGCTCCTCGATCTGCGAGAGCACCACGTTCGATAGGATGGTCCGGTCGTCGCGCAGCACGGCAGCGGCGGTCTCGTCGCAGGAAGTCTCGATGCCGAGGACTAGCATGGGCGGTTTGTACCCTGCGGGCCAAATCGCCGCAAACCCCTTCCGGCGCGGCCGTAATGCGGGTAGAGAAGGGCCATGAATGAGCCGCTTCGAATCGGAACCCGCGGATCGCCGCTCGCCCTGATCCAGGCGGAGGAAGTGCGCACGCGCGTGGCCGAGATCGCGCCCGACCGCACGGTCGAGATCGTCCACATCCGGACGACCGGCGACCGGGTGCGCGATCGCTTGCTCGCCGAAATCGGTGGCAAGGGGTTGTTCACCAAAGAAATCGAGCAGGCGCTGTTCGACCGGACCATCGATCTTGCCGTGCATTCGATGAAGGACGTGGAAACATTTCTGCCGGACGGACTGTGCATCGCCGCCGTGTTGCCGCGCGAGGATCCGCGGGACGCGCTGATTTGCGCCACGGCGGAATCGCTCGCCGGAATTCCCCCCGGGGCGGCCATCGGCACCGCCTCGATCCGCCGGCAGGCGCAGATCCTGCACCGCCGGCCGGACCTAAAGGTCGTGCCGTTTCGCGGCAATGTGGAAACCCGGCTGCGCAAGCTCGCGGACGGCGAAGCGGCGGCGACGCTGCTGGCGGTGGCCGGATTGCGGCGGCTTGGCCTGACCGGCGCTGCCGCCGGCGTGCTCGAGCCGGAGGAGTTGCTGCCGGCGGCGGCGCAAGGCGCCATCGGGCTCGAGACGCGGGCCGACGATACGGTGACCCGCGACCTGGTCGCCGCGATCGATCATCCCGACAGCGCGCTTTGCATCGGCGTCGAGCGCGCCATGCTGGCGGCCTTGGACGGTTCCTGTCTCACGCCGATCGGCGCGCTTGCGACCGTTGATCCGGCGAGCGGTCTGGTGACGCTCGATGGTCTGGTTGCCCGGCCCGATGGCACCGAGCTGCATCGACAGCGGCGTCAAGCCGCTGCCGCCGATGCCCTGGCGATGGGAACCGAGCTGGGCGCGGCGTTGCGGGCGCGCATGGGCCCTGAGTTTTTCGCGGCATGACGGTCCGATGAGCGCGCCCCCGACCGGTCCCTGCGTGCTGGTGACCCGCCCGGAAGCGGATGCGGGCTCCTTGATCGAGGCGTTACGGCAGCGCGGCGCGACGGTACTGGCGCAGCCGATGCTGCGCATTGACTTGAAGGACACCGATGCACCGGACCTGGAGGGTGTTCAGGCGCTGCTGTTCACCTCGGCGAACGGGGTGCGCGCCTTTGCCCGTGCCGCGGCCGGCCGCGCCCTGCCGGTCTTCGCCGTCGGCGATGCCACCGCCGCCGCGGCGCGCGACGCAGGGTTTGCCGATGTGGCGAGCGCCGGCGGTGCGGTCGGTGATCTCGCGGCGCTGGTGGTGGCGCGCAGCGAACCGTCGGCCGGCGCCATGCTGCACGTTGCCGGGAGCGCGGTCGCCGGCGATCTCGCCGGGTTGCTCGAATCCGAGGGATTTACCGTGCGGCGCGCGGTACTGTATTCGGCGACGCCGGCCGTGGCGCTCGATCCGGCGGTGCGGGACGCGCTCGCCGCCGGGGACCTGGATGCGGTATTGTTTTTTTCTCCACGAAGCGCCGCGACGTTTGCTAATGTGGCGCGTGCGGCCGGGTTGGCCGAGGCGTGTGCGCGGGTGCAGATGCTTGCGTTGAGCCGCGCGGTGGTCGAAGCGGCGGATGCGATCACCTGGGGCGGAGTCACGGTCGCCGCCGAACCGACCCAAACCGCGCTGCTTGCCGCCTTTGACGCAACTCCTTTTGGCGAGAGAATGACACAAAACGAAGACGCCGAAGCGACAACCGTCGTCGAACAGGCACAGCCGGCGGGTTCGCTGGAGGCAGGGGCCGATGCGGTGATCGACGCGTTCGGCGGCATCCGCCCCATGGCCGCCAAGCTGGAAGTGCCGGTAACGACCGTGCAAGGCTGGAAAAATCGCGGCCGCATCCCCGGCAATCGCCATGCGGCGGTGCGCGCGGCGGCGGCCCGGCACGGGGTCGATCTCGCCGCCGTTTCGGCCGCGCCTGCCGAGGCGCCGGCCGGTGAGACGGGCGATCGTCCGGCGACGCCGGAGGCGAGAGGCACCGGCGAGGCGGTGGTTGAAAAAGCCGCACCGGCGGCCGCGCGGAAATCGAGCGGTGCCGGGATCGCCTGGCTCGCGCTCTGTCTTTCGATCCTGGCTGTGGCGGGCACCGTTACCGCGCCCTATTGGTCGCACGTGGTTCCACTGCCGGGATTGCCCGCCGCACTGCAGTCCGGCGCCGGCGACCTCGACGCGCGGCTCGCGCCGATCGAGGCGGCGGCCGGCAAGCTTGACAGTGTGGCGGCGCGCCTCGCCGACCTGGACCGGCGTCTCGCGACGCTGTCCGGAACGGTCGCGAAGGGCGGAGGGGCGGCGGATCCGGGCGTTGTCGCGGTGTTGCGGCGTGATATGCAGCGTACCGGCGTGGAAATGGAAGACCTGTCAAGCCGACTCGGGACGGCGGAAGCGCGGACACAGGCGACCGCGCGCCGCGTGCAGGAAGCCGTCGCCGGGCTGCAAGGCGGTGCGGCGGCGCTGTCGGAGACGGTGGACGGTCTCGGCAAGCGAATCGCCGCGCTCGAGGCGCGTCCGCTGATCAGCGGCGAACGGCTTGCCGCGCTCGCGGTGTCGCTGGGTCAGTTGGAGGCGCAGCTCGGCATGGGCGCACCCTATGGCGCGGCGCTGGGCCGTTTGCGCGGCCTTGCGGAACCGGACAAGCCATTGATCGAGGCGCTGGCGCCCTTGGCGGCGGATGCGGCGCGCGGCATACCGACCCTTGTCGCGCTGGCGCGGCGGTTTGATGAGATCGCCCCGAAACTGACGGCGAAACCCAAGAACTCAAGCGACCCGGGATTGATCGCATCAATTCGCGACAAGGCGTTGTCGCTTGTGAACATGCGCAAGATTAGCGGCGATGACGCCACGTCGCCGGTGACGCGCGCCGAACGCGCGGTTCGGCGGGGCGATCTGGCTTCCGCCGTGGCGGCACTGGACGGCGCGGACGACGCGGCGGGCGGCTGGGTCAAGGACGCAAAGGCCCGCATCGCGGCGGACAGGGCGATCGAAGCCGTTCAGGCCCATCTGGTCGGCATGCTCGCCGCCGCCGCGCGCTCGAACGACCGCGCCGCGCCGGGCGGGAAATCCCCGGCGCCATGACCCGCACGCTCATTCTCGTCGCGGCCGTCGTCCTGGCCGCCGTCGCCGCCAGTTGGCTGAGCGGCCATCCCGGGCATGTCACTATCGAATGGCTCGGCTGGCGCGCCGACACATCCGTGGCCATGCTGGCCTTTCTGGTCGTCGTATTGGCCCTGATTGGCACTGCCGGGCAACGCTTTTGGGGGTATCTGCGGGTTGCCCCGAGGCGGCTTCTGGAAGCCTATCGCGCCCGCCGGCAGCGGCGCGGCTACGAAGCGCTCAGCGCCGGCATGATCGCCGCCGCGTCGGGCGACGCGCCGGGCGCGGGACGGTATGCGCGGCGCGCCGAATCGCTGCTCGAGGATGCCGGCCTTACCCGCCTGTTGCGCGCCCAGGCGGCGCGACTGGGCTGTGACGAGACGGCGGCCCGGCGCACCTATGAGGAAATGGCGGATCGGCCGGAGACGGCTTTGCTCGGTATTCGCGGCTTGCTCGAACAGGCGGAGGCGCAGGGCGACAAGGCGGAGGCGCTGCGGCTGGCCGAGAAGGCCTTCCGGCTGCAGCCGAACGCCCAGGGCGTGGCCGAGCGTTTGTTCGATCTGCAAGTGGCATTCGGCCACTGGGCCGATGCCGATGCGACGATCAGCCAGGCGCTCCGCCGCAAGATCATGCCCGCCAGCGCCGCCCGCCGCCGGCGCGCCGCCGTGCTGCTGGCCCGCAGCGGCGACGCGGAGGATGCCGGCGACGCGGAAGTCGCGCTCGCCTTCGCCCGGGAGGCGCACCAGCTCGATCCGGAGCGGGTGGCGGCGGCGATCCGCCACGCCGTCTTGCTGAGCCGCGACGACAAGCAACGCCGCGCCGTCAAGATACTGGAAAAAGCCTGGAGCGTGCGGCCGCATCCTGAAATTGCCGCCGCCTATGCGGGCCTGTTCGAAAGTGACGACGTGTTGGCGCGGGTGAAACGCTACCAGCGCCTGCTGAGTTTCCGACCCGACCACGTGGAGGGTCATGTGGCGCTGGCGCAGGCGGCGCTCGACGCGAAATTGTGGGGTGAGGCGCGCGCCCATCTGGGGCACGCGGCCGAACGCGGGGTGACGCCGCGCCTGTGCCGCCTCTTCGCGGATTTGGAAGAATCCGAGCATGGCGATCTCAAGGCGGCGCGCCAATGGCTCGAACGGGCCGGCACCGCGCCGCCCGATCCGGTCTGGGTGTGCGAGGATTGCGGCGCCACTGCCGGGGCGTGGAGCGTCCGCTGCGACAGTTGCGGCGCGTTCGACAGTCTTGAATGGCGTCCGCCGGCACAGATTTCGCAGCTGCCGGCACGGCCAAATCTGCCGGCACGGCCAAATCAGCCGGCACTGGCGGACCGGCGCGGCAGCGGCGCTGTCTGAACTGCCTCACCGCGGGCATCCTGGCCGATGGGGCGGCGCGCGCCTGAAAATGGGGACGGGCCGACCCGGAGGGTCGGCCCGTTAGAGGGAGTTTACAAGCCTAGCGGAGTGAAGCGGTCCCATCGTTGCCGAGGGTTCCGGCTGGTGCCGCTTCCGTAATTTCACCCTGGCACGGTACGCGTTCGATCAATTCGATGATGTGATTGTCGTCACAATTGGTTAATTTTTTATTAATTTTACGGCGCGGACACTGTGGTAAATCGAACGGTCGGACGGACCGGCGGTTGGGTCGGCGGGTCCAATAGCCGTTCGGCGGCCTGCGATTGGCCGCTTGCGATTCTCCGGCCATCCGCTTATATGATCCGCGCCGGCCGCGATTTTTTGCGCGGATACAGGCACTATGGAGGCCGCCTTAGCTCAGTTGGTAGAGCATCGCATTCGTAATGCGGAGGACGCGTGTTCGAGTCACGCAGGCGGCACCATCATTTGGCTTCTACAGGATGATGAACCCGCGCACTCAGACGATTCGCGTCGCCCGCGCCTTGGGCGCCGGCGGCGGGAACAGCTTGGTGAGGAATTCCAGCACCACTTCCGCGCGGGGCGCGG
>CAYYBI010000171.1:0-3409 GCA_964469835.1 uncultured Rhodospirillaceae bacterium | reverse complement strand
ACGGCGAGGTGGCGGGCACAGCGATCGAGATGGGCGGCAGGATGACCGTGACCACCCGTGTTGTAGATGACCCGCCCGACCTGTCCCACGGCCCCCACTACGAAGGCCCGGCAGCGGTGCTCAAGATAACGTCGGAACGCTTCTACGCCGTGACTGGTTTCCCGCTGAAAAAAGCAGGCAGCGTACCCGCCGACCTCGCCTACCTGGACTCGCCGAAGCTTGCGGGCTTAAGCAATCTTTCGGCCGATATCAATCTCGCGGCGCGCAACGCGCTCGCCGCGATGATTGACTACATTATGTCGGAGTATGGTTATGACCGGACGCAGGCGTACATGATCGCGAGCATCGCGGTGGATATGCGTATCGGTCAACTGGTTGACGTGCCGAACGTCGGCGTGACCGCGATACTGCCGCTGGACATATTTGTCGGGCGTGATGGGGTCACGGGGTCAGAGTAAAAAGTTACTCATCCAGATAACGAAACTTTGGACGCGGACAGCTCGGACCAGAGGTAATTTCTGACTCCGTCAACTCGGTGTCGTCGTATAGCGACACCGGATAGGTTGTAGTCTTTAGCTCGAACTCGACGACATACTCACCCTCGAGCAGGCCGGTGCGCAACTCTCCGACTTCCATTTGCACGGGGTGGCCGTTTGTGTCCAAAAGCCAGATCTCCGTTTTCGGAGACGTGGCAATAATCGTCAGATCGAAATAGCGAGCTTCGCTTTCGGTGTGGGCATCGGTGAGCCGTGCGCGAAGACGCTGAAAGACTTCTTCGTGCGGGATCAACTCCATATCACCCCGATCCATCGCCTCGACGCGTCGGTCGCACTCCTCTCTCCAGGCCCGAGCGATTTCCGAGCTTGCGAATTCTCCGGCAGACCTGATCTCCAGCAGCTCTCGCAGCTTCTGCTGCTCTTCGTCGCTCAGCGCGAGCGCATCCGCGTAAACGTCTTCTGCTTTCCTGCTCAAGTTGAAATCCTAACACCGGCATCAAGTCGAAGATCAAGCGCTAATCGGGGGACTTAATGCAGTTTCGGCCGCGGTGCCGCGCATCGCCGCCAGCTCTTCTTCCGACTGCTCCTCCCGGAACCAGCGCCGATAGCGCCGGCGGCGGACCGTGTCGGCATCCGCCAACGCCAGGTATTTCTGATGTGACGTGACGACCCGGTCATACTCGCCATAGGCGTGATAGCGATGACTCGACCATTGATAGTCGCGCGCTCGCTTGCAGAACCCGGCGCGCACCGGGTTCAGCTCGATGTATTGGTAGCACACGCGGAGGTACCGCTCGGTGTCGACGTGCTTGGCGATGTAGCGGCCCTCCCAAAGCCCGCCGGTGCGCTCATGGAGTTTGTTGAAATGCCAGACGTGCCGGATGTTCAGCAGTTGCATCGTCTTCGCGAGCGCGCCCTCGTCGGCTGGCGTCATCAACAGGTGGACGTGGTTGCCCATCAGCACGTAGCAACTCTGATATCCGGTGTCAGACACCAGAAAATATTCGCGTTCTGAGCGCCCGCGTACCGACCCTTGGGTGGAGTAACGGATCTACGCCGCGCCCGTTAGAAGGCGTTTAAGGTTTGGTGTCTGACACCAAGATCCAAATGAGTAATACTCCAGCGGCCCCTGACAGCTCAATGGAGTACCGACAATGGCCTGCGTTCGACCAATCCTGTTTGCAGTTTTTTTTCTTGCCACAAATACAATTGCCGCGGCCGACGACCAAGACACTTCCGTGCGGTCAGGCGAGGCGGTCTTCGAGGCGCATTGCGCTAATTGTCACACCGGGGGCTTCGGCGGATTCTTCACCGGCGCGCCGAAAGTTGGCAAGAAGAAAGACTGGGAATCATTGGCGCCGAAAGGTGTGGATACGTTGACCGCCAACACAACAGCGGGCACGGAAGGTATGCCGCCCCGCGCCGAATGTGCGGCGTGCACTGATGACGAGATTCGCGCCGCCGTCGAGTACATGCTGGAAGAAAGCCATTAGCGCGCCGCGGTGTCAGACACCAGAAAATATTCGCGTTCTGAGCGGCGCTGACGCGACCCTTGGTTGAACTACCGGGCCAACGCCGCGCCCGTTAGAAGAGGTTTAAGGTCTGGTGTCTGACACCAAGAAAATATTCGCTTCCCTCGCACTGTTGATACTGGCCGTGGTGCTGGCCGTCGCGGGGTATTTCGCATGGCTGCCGCGGTCTGCGCCGGCGTCGGGGGAGGTTGTTGAAGCCACGCCCGAGCGGCTGGCGCGCGGGGAGTATCTGTTCAATGCCGTGCTCGGTTGCCCGGTCTGTCACTCGGAGCGCGATTTTTCCCGGTTCGGCGCGCCGCCGGTGCCGCCGTTCGGGGGCGGTCGAGCGTGTGCGGAACCGGGCAAGCCGTTGCCCGGTCCCGCGGAGGCAGGCGGGCTGCCGGGCACCATCTGCTTTCGCAATATCACGCCGCATGCAACCGGTATCGGCACCTGGAGCGACGGCGAAGTGCTGCGCGCGCTGCGGGAAGGGATCGATCGCGACGGCAATGCGCTGTTTCCGATCATGCCCTCTTTTATATATCGCCACCTGTCCGATGCCGATGCGCGCGCGGTGCTGACCTGGGTGCGGCAGCTGGAACCGGTCGACAACCCGTTGCCGGACACCGCGGTGAACTTCCCGGTGAACTGGTTGATTCGATTACTGCCCCAGCCCCTCGACGGGCCGGTCGCGCATCCCGATGAATCGAACCCCGTCGCGTACGGGCGATACCTGACCACCGTGGCGCGCTGCGCTTTTTGTCATTCGCCGCGAGATTCCGCCAGCCGCCAGCCCATCGAAGGACTGGAATTGTCCGGCGGCGTCGCCTTTTACGGTCGCGACGGCGTGTTCTACTCGACGAATTTGACGCCGCATCCTTCCGGCCTGGGTGAGATGAGCCAGGATGAATTCATTGCCTTGTTCAGGCGCGAGGCGGATCCGTCTCGGAAAGAGCTCAATCTCATGCCGTGGACGTACTACGGGAAGATGAATGATCGCGACTTGGCCGCGATCTATGCCTACCTGCGGACAGTGCCGGCGATTGAGTACACGCCGGCGACCGCAACAGCAACGTAGCCAGCAATTGCCGCCGGTAGGCACCAAACATCGATTCAATCGGTTGCTTCGGCATATGGGGCGCAGCGTGTTCTCAAATCCGCTACGATTGCAGGGAAATTTAGAACGATTGCAACCGCTGAGCGACCCTCAGTGCGGCGTTCGCCGGGCGACGGTGTCCGACACCAAAGCCATCATACCGCTGCCCGACCTCGATAGAATGAAACCCGTGGTCTCTTTCCGGTCTTCCCGACCATTCTGGCCAGGTAGTCAATGCTGAATTCGTTGATTTTTCCTTGCATTATTTTGCTTATTTTCGGTTGCGTGGTGCTGAAGAACTCTGC